>NZ_JALDUB010000009.1:1738-1963 GCF_023109195.1 Streptococcus oralis | reverse complement strand
ACCAAACTACGAAAATGAGCCAACTCCACCGGTAAAAACTCCAGATCAACCGGAGCCATCAAAACCAGAAGAGCCAACATATGAGACAGAGAAACCATTGGAACCAGCTCCAGTAGCACCAAACTATGAAAATGAGCCAACTCCACCAGTAAAAACTCCAGATCAACCGGAGCCATCAAAACCAGAAGAGCCAACATATGAGACAGAGAAACCATTGGAACCAGC
>NZ_JALDUB010000009.1:0-1638 GCF_023109195.1 Streptococcus oralis | reverse complement strand
TCCAGTAGCACCAAGCTATGAAAATGAGCCAACTCCACCGGTAAAAACTCCAGATCAACCAGAGCCATCAAAACCAGAAGAGCCAAACTATGATCCATTGCCAACTCCGCCGGTAGCACCAACTCCTAAGCAGTTGCCAACACCACCAGCGGTGCCAACAGTTCACTTCCATTACAATCGTCTATTTGCACAACCTCAGATTAATAAAGAAATTAAAAATGAGGATGGAGTAGATATCGACCGTACTCTAGTTGCTAAGCAGTCTGTAGTGAAGTTTGAGTTGAAAACGGAAGCTTTAACTGCAGGGCGTCCAAAAACAACTTCGTTTGTATTGGTAGATCCACTTCCAACTGGCTATCAGTTTGATTTGGAAGCAACCAAGGCTGCAAGCAAAGGTTTTGAAACAAGCTATGACAAAGCTAGTCACACTGTAACCTTTAAGGCTACTGAGGAGACCTTGGCAGCTTTCAATGCAGATTTGACAAAATCCTTTGAGACTCTATATCCAACTGTTGTTGGTCGTGTCTTGAATGATGGGGCGACTTATACAAACAACTTTACATTGACAGTCAACGATGCCTACGGTGTCAAGTCAAACATTGTTCGTGTAACGACTCCAGGTAAACCAAATGATCCTGACAATCCAAATAACAACTACATCAAGCCTTTGAAAGTTAACAAGAACAAGCAAGGTGTGAATATTGATGGCAAAGAAGTTCTAGCTGGTTCAACGAACTACTATGAACTCACATGGGATTTGGACCAATACAAGGGAGATAAATCTTCTAAAGAAGCGATTCAAAATGGTTTCTACTATGTGGATGATTATCCAGAAGAAGCCTTAACCCTTCAACCAGAATTGGTTAAGATCCGTGATCTAGAGGGCAATCTTGTATCAGGTATCAGTGTTCAACAGTTTGATAGTTTAGAAGCTGCGCCTAAGAAGGTTCAAGATCTGTTGAAGAAAGCAAACATCACTGTTAAAGGTGCTTTCCAACTCTTCTCAGCTGATAATCCAGCTGAATTCTACAAGAACTATGTAGCAGCAGGAAAATCATTGCTAATCACAGATCCGATGACAGTTAAACCTGAATTTGGTCAAACGGGTGGTAAGTATGAAAACAAAGCCTACCAAATTGATTTTGGAAATGGCTATGCTACAGAAGTAGTTGTCAACAACGTACCGAAAATCACACCGAAAAAAGATGTGACAATCAGTATGGATCCAAGCAGTGACAATATTGATGGCCAAACAATTCCGTTGAACCAGTTCTTCAATTATCGTTTAATCGGTGGTTTGATTCCACAAAATCATTCTGAGGACTTGAATGACTATAGTTTTGTAGATGATTATGACCAAAAAGGTGATCAATACACTGGAAACTATAAAGTTCTTGCCAAGGTTGATATCCGATTGAAAGACGGTCGTGTTATTAAGGCAGGGACAGACTTAACAGCTGAAACACAGGTTGAACATAATCAAGATAAGGGAATGATTACAATTCGCTTCAAGGAAGAATTCCTTCAAGAGATTCAGTTGGATTCTCCATTCCAGGCTGAGACTTATATTCAAATGAAACGAATTGCTGTCGGAACCTTTGAAAATACCTATGTAAATACTGTGAACAAAGTTGCTTA
>NZ_JALDUB010000008.1:0-5189 GCF_023109195.1 Streptococcus oralis | reverse complement strand
GCTAAGCGACTTCCATATCTCACAGGGGGCAACCCCCAACTACTTCCGGCGTTCTAGGGCTTAACTGCTGTGTTCGGCATGGGTACAGGTGTATCTCCTAGGCTATCGTCACTTAACTCTGAGTAATACCTACTCAAAATTGAATATCTATCAAATACCAAGAAAACCTCACACTTCGTATTCTCAGTTACTTTGGATAAGTCCTCGAGCTATTAGTATTAGTCCGCTACATGTGTCGCCACACTTCCACTTCTAACCTATCTACCTGATCATCTCTCAGGGCTCTTACTGATATATAATCATGGGAAATCTCATCTTGAGGTGGGTTTCACACTTAGATGCTTTCAGCGTTTATCCCTTCCCTACATAGCTACCCAGCGATGCCTTTGGCAAGACAACTGGTACACCAGCGGTAAGTCCACTCTGGTCCTCTCGTACTAGGAGCAGATCCTCTCAAATTTCCTACGCCCGCGACGGATAGGGACCGAACTGTCTCACGACGTTCTGAACCCAGCTCGCGTGCCGCTTTAATGGGCGAACAGCCCAACCCTTGGGACCGACTACAGCCCCAGGATGCGACGAGCCGACATCGAGGTGCCAAACCTCCCCGTCGATGTGAACTCTTGGGGGAGATAAGCCTGTTATCCCCAGGGTAGCTTTTATCCGTTGAGCGATGGCCCTTCCATACGGAACCACCGGATCACTAAGCCCGACTTTCGTCCCTGCTCGAGTTGTAGCTCTCGCAGTCAAGCTCCCTTATACCTTTACACTCTGCGAATGATTTCCAACCATTCTGAGGGAACCTTTGGGCGCCTCCGTTACCTTTTAGGAGGCGACCGCCCCAGTCAAACTGCCCGTCAGACACTGTCTCCGATAGGGATAACCTATCCGGGTTAGAGTGGCCATAACACAAGGGTAGTATCCCAACAACGTCTCCTTCGAAACTGGCGTCCCGATCTCATAGACTCCTACCTATCCTGTACATGTGGTACAGACACTCAATATCAAACTGCAGTAAAGCTCCATGGGGTCTTTCCGTCCTGTCGCGGGTAACCTGCATCTTCACAGGTACTAAAATTTCACCGAGTCTCTCGTTGAGACAGTGCCCAAATCATTACGCCTTTCGTGCGGGTCGGAACTTACCCGACAAGGAATTTCGCTACCTTAGGACCGTTATAGTTACGGCCGCCGTTTACTGGGGCTTCAATTCATACCTTCGCTTACGCTAAGCACTCCTCTTAACCTTCCAGCACCGGGCAGGCGTCACCCCCTATACATCATCTTACGATTTAGCAGAGAGCTGTGTTTTTGATAAACAGTTGCTTGGGCCTATTCACTGCGGCTGACCTAAAGTCAGCACCCCTTCTCCCGAAGTTACGGGGTCATTTTGCCGAGTTCCTTAACGAGAGTTCTCTCGCTCACCTGAGGCTACTCGCCTCGACTACCTGTGTCGGTTTGCGGTACGGGTAGAGTATGTTTAAACGCTAGAAGCTTTTCTTGGCAGTGTGACGTCACTAACTTCGCTACTAAACTTCGCTCCCCATCACAGCTCAATGTTATAGATATAAGCATTTGACTCATATCACACCTCACTGCTTAGACAGACTCTTCCATTCGTCTGCTTTAGTTAGCCTACTGCGTCCCTCCATCACTACATACTCTAGTACAGGAATATCAACCTGTTGTCCATCGGATACACCTTTCGGTCTCTCCTTAGGTCCCGACTAACCCAGGGCGGACGAGCCTTCCCCTGGAAACCTTAGTCTTACGGTGGACAGGATTCTCACCTGTCTTTCGCTACTCATACCGGCATTCTCACTTCTATGCGTTCCAGCACTCCTCACGGTATACCTTCTTCACACATAGAACGCTCTCCTACCATACCTATAAAGGTATCCACAGCTTCGGTAAATTGTTTTAGCCCCGGTACATTTTCGGCGCAGGGTCACTCGACTAGTGAGCTATTACGCACTCTTTGAATGAATAGCTGCTTCTAAGCTAACATCCTAGTTGTCTGTGCAACCCCACATCCTTTTCCACTTAACAATTATTTTGGGACCTTAGCTGGTGGTCTGGGCTGTTTCCCTTTCGACTACGGATCTTAGCACTCGCAGTCTGACTGCCGACCATAATTCATTGGCATTCGGAGTTTATCTGAGATTGGTAATCCGGGATGGACCCCTCACCCAAACAGTGCTCTACCTCCAAGAATCTTTATGTCGACGCTAGCCCTAAAGCTATTTCGGAGAGAACCAGCTATCTCCAAGTTCGTTTGGAATTTCTCCGCTACCCACAAGTCATCCAAGCACTTTTCAACGTGCCCTGGTTCGGTCCTCCAGTGCGTCTTACCGCACCTTCAACCTGCTCATGGGTAGGTCACATGGTTTCGGGTCTACGACATGATACTAATGCGCCCTATTCAGACTCGGTTTCCCTGCGGCTCCGTCTCTTCAACTTAACCTCGCATCATATCGTAACTCGCCGGTTCATTCTACAAAAGGCACGCTCTCACCCATTAACGGGCTCGAACTTGTTGTAGGCACACGGTTTCAGGTTCTATTTCACTCCCCTCCCGGGGTGCTTTTCACCTTTCCCTCACGGTACTGGTTCACTATCGGTCACTAGGGAGTATTTAGGGTTGGGAGATGGTCCTCCCAGATTCCGACGGGATTTCACGTGTCCCGCCGTACTCAGGATACTGCTAGGTACAAAGACTATTTTAAATACGAGGCTATTACTCTCTTTGGCTGATCTTCCCAAATCATTCTTCTATAGTCTTTGAGTCCACATTGCAGTCCTACAACCCCGAAGAGTAAACTCTTCGGTTTGCCCTCCTGCCGTTTCGCTCGCCGCTACTAAGGCAATCGCTTTTGCTTTCTCTTCCTGCAGCTACTTAGATGTTTCAGTTCACTGCGTCTTCCTCCTCACATCCTTAACAGATGCGGGTAACAGGTAGTACCTGTTGGGTTCCCCCATTCGGAAATCCCTGGATCATCGCTTACTTACAGCTACCCAAGGCATATCGTCGTTTGTCACGTCCTTCTTCGGCTCCTAGTGCCAAGGCATCCACCGTGCGCCCTTATTAACTTAACCTTATTTTTTGACCTTTCAGTCATAAACTCTTTTAATACTACAGCGTTTCGGTTTATTTTCTTGTTACTATTTGATATAGATATTCAATTTTCAATGTGCATTACTTGGTGATCTCTCACCAATGGAGCCTAGCGGGATCGAACCGCTGACCTCCTGCGTGCAAAGCAGGCGCTCTCCCAGCTGAGCTAAGGCCCCACAAGACCTCTCAAGACTAAACAAGACCAATGTGCAGTTCCTTATCCTTAGAAAGGAGGTGATCCAGCCGCACCTTCCGATACGGCTACCTTGTTACGACTTCACCCCAATCATCTATCCCACCTTAGGCGGCTGGCTCCTAAAAGGTTACCTCACCGACTTCGGGTGTTACAAACTCTCGTGGTGTGACGGGCGGTGTGTACAAGGCCCGGGAACGTATTCACCGCGGCGTGCTGATCCGCGATTACTAGCGATTCCGACTTCATGTAGGCGAGTTGCAGCCTACAATCCGAACTGAGACTGGCTTTAAGAGATTAGCTTGCCGTCACCGGCTTGCGACTCGTTGTACCAGCCATTGTAGCACGTGTGTAGCCCAGGTCATAAGGGGCATGATGATTTGACGTCATCCCCACCTTCCTCCGGTTTATTACCGGCAGTCTCGCTAGAGTGCCCAACTGAATGATGGCAACTAACAATAGGGGTTGCGCTCGTTGCGGGACTTAACCCAACATCTCACGACACGAGCTGACGACAACCATGCACCACCTGTCACCTCTGTCCCGAAGGAAAACTCTATCTCTAGAGCGGTCAGAGGGATGTCAAGACCTGGTAAGGTTCTTCGCGTTGCTTCGAATTAAACCACATGCTCCACCGCTTGTGCGGGCCCCCGTCAATTCCTTTGAGTTTCAACCTTGCGGTCGTACTCCCCAGGCGGAGTGCTTAATGCGTTAGCTGCGGCACTAAACCCCGGAAAGGGTCTAACACCTAGCACTCATCGTTTACGGCGTGGACTACCAGGGTATCTAATCCTGTTTGCTCCCCACGCTTTCGAGCCTCAGCGTCAGTTACAAGCCAGAGAGCCGCTTTCGCCACCGGTGTTCCTCCATATATCTACGCATTTCACCGCTACACATGGAATTCCACTCTCCCCTCTTGCACTCAAGTTAAACAGTTTCCAAAGCGTACTATGGTTAAGCCACAGCCTTTAACTTCAGACTTATCTAACCGCCTGCGCTCGCTTTACGCCCAATAAATCCGGACAACGCTCGGGACCTACGTATTACCGCGGCTGCTGGCACGTAGTTAGCCGTCCCTTTCTGGTAAGATACCGTCACAGTGTGAACTTTCCACTCTCACACTCGTTCTTCTCTTACAACAGAGCTTTACGATCCGAAAACCTTCTTCACTCACGCGGCGTTGCTCGGTCAGACTTCCGTCCATTGCCGAAGATTCCCTACTGCTGCCTCCCGTAGGAGTCTGGGCCGTGTCTCAGTCCCAGTGTGGCCGATCACCCTCTCAGGTCGGCTATGTATCGTTGCCTTGGTGAGCCGTTACCTCACCAACTAGCTAATACAACGCAGGTCCATCTGGTAGTGATGCAATTGCACCTTTTAAGCAAATGTCATGCAACATCTACTATTATGCGGTATTAGCTATCGTTTCCAATAGTTATCCCCCGCTACCAGGCAGGTTACCTACGCGTTACTCACCCGTTCGCAACTCATCCAGAGAAGCAAGCTCCTCCTTCAGCGTTCTACTTGCATGTATTAGGCACGCCGCCAGCGTTCGTCCTGAGCCAGGATCAAACTCTCATTAAAAGTTTGAGTTCTCACTCATTTCTGTCACTGACAGATTTATTGTTTTTTCATTGTTCAGTACTATAACCTCAGTTATAGTGCCCTGCACATTGGTTCGTCTTGTTCAGTTTTCAAAGGTCTTTGTCACTCAATCTCTCTCAAGCGACAACTATATTAGTATATCACAGCCATCTGTCTCTGTCAACAGATTTTTAAAACTTTTTTCAAGTTTTTTTAACCGCAATACACCATAGTCCGTACGGGATTCGAACCCGTGTTACCGCCGTGAAAAGGCGGTGTCTTAACCCCTTGACCAACGGACCT
>NZ_JALDUB010000007.1:0-53620 GCF_023109195.1 Streptococcus oralis | reverse complement strand
ACCATAGTCCGTACGGGATTCGAACCCGTGTTACCGCCGTGAAAAGGCGGTGTCTTAACCCCTTGACCAACGGACCTGAGCTTTTCAACTCTTTCTATTATACCTACTTTTTTACCTTTGTCAAGGACTTTTTTCCCTCTTTACCGAAATTCTGAAAAGATAAGGGAAAGAGCCAGTTAAACTGACTCCTTCTATTTAACTTGCCAATTAGTCGCACGTTCCTCTCCCCACCAGTAAGGGATCAATTCGGCAACCTTAATTGTTTTTCTTGTTTCGTAGTTCATCATGAACTCTGCTTCTTTATTTTCAGCATTCAATTCTAAGAGAAATTCTCTGCAAGCGCCACAGGGCATACCTGATTCTTCGCCGTAGGGAGGTTTATCTCGAAAGGCGAGGATTTTCTTAACTTTGGTCTGTCCTGAAAATTGATACATATTGAAGAGAGCCGCTCGTTCTGCACAGAGATGAAAAACGCCACAAGTGCCCTCCATACAAAATCCTGTGAAGATCTGACCATCTTCTGCTTCTACTGCAGCAACAACATGGTTAGCATAAACAAAGTCAGAAACTTCATGAGGATTGTATAAGGCTCGTGCTTCTTTATACATCTTTTCCCATGTATCCATCGGAAGTCCTTTTATTTAGAAATCTCTTTCAGCATGTTTTCAATATGCTGGATTGACTTTTCACGTCCGAGTAAGAAAATGGTGTCTGGTAATTCTGGTCCATGCATTTCACCTGAAACGGCAATACGAATCGGCATGAAGAGGTTTTTCCCTTTAATACCCGTTTCTTTTTGAACTGCTTTGATTTGTGGGAAGATGTTTTCTGTCACAAATTCTTCATCTGTCATTGCTTCTAGTTTCGCTTTGAAGGCTTCTAGAACAACAGGAACGGTTTCTCCTGCCATGACCTCGCGCTCAGCATCTGTCAGCTCTGGGAAATCTGCAAAGAAAAGATCTGTCAGTGGGACGATTTCGTCCACTGACTTCATTTGTGGTTTGTAGAGTTCCACCATTTTTTCAGACTTGTCAGTCAAACGCCCTGCTTCTTCTAAGTAAGGTTTAGCCATTTCAAAGATAGTAGCTAGATCAGCTCTCTTGATGTAGTCGTTGCTCATCCAGTCTAGTTTCTTCTGGTCGAAGGCTGCTGGAGACTTGCTGAGGCGGTTTTCGTCAAAGAGTTTAATCAATTCCTCACGTGAGAAAATTTCATCTTCACCACCTGGGTTCCAACCAAGAAGGGCAATAAAGTTAAAGACTGCTTCTGGAAGATAGCCTTTTTTACGGTAGTCTTCGATAAACTGAAGGGTGTTAGTGTCCCGTTTAGACAATTTTTTACCCGTTTCAGAGTTGATGATCAAAGTCATGTGACCGAACTCTGGCGCTTCCCAACCAAGCGCTTCATAGACCATGAGCTGTTTTGGGGTGTTGGCAATGTGGTCATCACCGCGGATAACGTGAGAAATCTGCATATCGTGGTCATCAATAACAACAGCAAAGTTGTAAGTTGGGTAGCCATCTTTCTTTTGGATAACCCAGTCACCACCGATGTTGCCACCTTCAAACTCGATATCACCTTTGACCATGTCATGCCATTTGTAGATACCAGACTCATTAACAGCCAAACGGACAGTTGGGATGATACCAGCTGCTTCACGTTCTGCGATGTAAGCTACTTTTTTTTCTTCGCTTATGCCAAGATATTCATTGATGTAACGTGGTGTTTCACCTGCTGCTTCTTGACGTTCGCGCTCAGCCGCCAACTCTTCTTCTGTGACGTAAGATTTGTAGGCTTTTCCTTCAGCTAGCAATTGGTCGATGTATTTTTGATAGAGTTCCAAACGCTCAGACTGGCGGTAGTTTGCATGAGTTTCTGGGCTCTCATCCCAATCCATACCCAACCAGCGAAGATTTTCAAGCTGTGAACGTTCTCCATCCTCAACATGGCGTTTACGGTCAGTATCTTCGATACGAATGATAAAAGTTCCACCATGATGGCGTGCGTAAAGGTAGTTAAACAATGCTGTACGGGCATTTCCGATGTGTAGTAGTCCTGTTGGACTTGGTGCGTAGCGTACGCGGATATCTTTTGACATAGTTTCTCCTATAAAGTCTCTAGGCGTCTGCCTTTTTGCTTTCTATATTATATCACAAGTCTCGCCTGAGTCCAATGTCTACGAATAAAGAGAGTAAAAAGAGTGGGCAAGCCACTCTTTTCTTCTATTATAGACGTGCGTTAAGCTCTTTGCTCAATTCTTCAAACCCTGGTTTTCCAAGAAGGGCAAACATGTTGCGTTTGTAGGCTTCAACACCTGGTTGGTCAAATGGGTTGATGGCATTCAAGTAACCTGAAAGGGCAATTGCCAATTCGAAGAAGTAGATAGTGTAACCAAGAGTGAAAGCGTCTTGCTCTGGAAGAGTCACGTACATGTTTGGCACATCACCGTCAGTGTGGGCAAGAAGAACACCGTCAGTTGCTTTTTTGTTTACAAAGTCAACGTCTTTTCCTTGAAGGTAACCAAGTCCATCAAGGTCTTCTTCCAAAGTAGGGATAATCACGTTCTTACGTGGTTTGTCAACACGGACAACTGTTTCAAACATGATACGAGTTCCTTCTTGGATAAATTGACCCAATGAGTGCAAGTCAGTTGAGAAGTTTGCTGAAGTTGGGTAGATACCTTTTTGGTCTTTCCCTTCTGTTCAAGCACCCCTTGTGGATGCATTTGCTGGAAATTCCCTTGCACTGACTGGCTAGTTTGATTGACTTGCCAATCAACCACTGCGTCATCTATTTTTTCTAATTTAGACCCAGAAGCCTGGACTTTTTGTCCAGGCTCTGAATCAATTTTTTAGACTTTTATTTTTCTAAATTGCTTGATTTGAAATTTTATTATGGTTAAGCAGTTTCAAAAATCTGAATGGTAGAATCTTTATCAATTACTACTGCTTGGTCTGCTGCGACATGGAGTGTACCAGGAAGACTCCCCTCTTTTGAACCATCAAAAGAAATCGTGATATGGCCCAGTCCAGTTAAATTTTTTTCTACTACATTTCCCACAGAACTAATTGAATATTCCTGATTATCTACCACCAGCTTGCCGCCTTCTAGTATTGAACCTAGCAGATTTTTGTTATCAATCTTAAAACAATACTCTGCTAAATCTTCCGGCGCTTCTTCTCCAAATAAAATGAGCATATTGGCATCTTGAATCATATTCTGAGCTTCAGGTCCCACTTGAATTACTTTAGCTTCAAAAATTTTCTTCATCTAATTCCTATTTATCCTTTCTCTAATTTGTCTTAAACTTATGCTTATAGATAAGTTTAACATAATAGTTGCTTTGTTTACGTGCATCTATCAAAGGTCTATTGATAAAGACCAATACTAGCTATCCAAGCTACTAGCACCCGCGGAACACCATTGAGAAAGCGTGAATAAAGCACAGAAGGGACACCAACCTCAACTGTTTCAGACTTGGCTTCAGATAGACCGAGTGCTACAGGAATGAAATCACAACCGTTTTGAGTGTTGATAGCAAATATAGCTGGCAGAGCCATTTGGGGCGGAATATTCCCTTTTCCGATTTCGACTCCAATTAAGGTTCCGATAATCTGACTGATAACAGCTCCGGGGCCTAACAAAGGAGATAGGAATGGCAAGGAACAGATAAAGCCAATCAAAATGAGTCCCCAGATGTTCCCCGCTAGGGGAACCATTAATTTTGCCAGCCAATTTCCAACACCTGAACCTTGAATAACCCCAATCAGCAAGGAAACAAAGGCCATGAAAGGAATGATTGTGTTGAGCATTGTTTGGATGGCTTCACGAGCTGCCTGGTTGAAAGTCGCAACGACCTTCCCAGCGCCCATCCCAATTCGTGCTACAATACTTGTTTCAGCTTTTTGCTCTGTAATTTTTTTACTAGTATCGTAAGTTGGCTTTTCAGTTACCACAGTTGTCGCTTTTTCGTCTTCATTAGCAGCAGAAATTTGATTAAGGCCAACTGCTGACACATAGATTTCCTCGGTTATATATTGAGCTAGAGGCCCACTTTTCCCTGTAGCAACAATATTTATTGTAGGGATTCCCTTTTTAGGATAAATACCACAGCGAAGAGTACCGCCACAATCCACGATTGCTAAAGCAATTTCCTCATCTGGGATAGAAGTTTTAAACCCATTAACAGCTTCCATACCGGTCAAATCAGCAATTTTATCTACAATATCTGGCTTTTCTCCGCCGCCAGTAATATAGATGAATTTATGCTTAGCTTCACTAGGTGTAATGACCAAAGGTCCTCCGAAACCGCCATTTCCTTTAACAACTTTTATACTCTTATATGACATAATTTCACTCTTTCTATAAATCAAATGTTTTACTCAAGGTAACACCTTGCTGTTTTGCTACATAAGCAGTTGTAAAATCGGTTACCCAACCACCTACAAAGTTCATGACAAGCCCAACAAGCATGTAACGAATGGCTAAGTCCATTTGACTTAAACCTAAAGTTTGAATTCCTGTCGCAATTCCCATCCATACAAATAATTCCCCAGGATTGATATGTGGAAATACACCATTTGAAGTATGGCAAAACTGCATCTGAGCTGCTACAAAACTAGGTTTATAATATTCTGGTAAGAAACGTCCCATACTGATTGCCATCGGATTTCCCAGCATAAAAGCTGAAATGAAAGGTAAAATCATATACCGGCTAACAGGATTTTTGGCAGAAATCTTAGCCAAGGAATTGACCTTCTCTTCTCCCAAGAAAGCGATAAGGGTATTCATTGCAATCAATAGCATCAAGACAAGAGGTACAATATTTGTCATCCAGCTAATAAAGGTTTCTCCACCTAATTGGAAGAGTTTCATAAAACTCTCTGCAAATTCTGTAATGTGATTCATAAGGAACTCCTTTTCTTATTTTTTTTAAATAACTGTTTAATAGATAATTGTAAGTAATTCGTATAAAAGCCGAATCCCAGAAAAGAATCAGAAGAACTTGTCTCTTTCTCAATACCTGCCTCATGCCAAAGATAGACTTTTCTAGCATCTTCTATGACTGATTGCATCAACTTATTTTCTTTTCTCACAAGAGGATTATACTTGTCAAAATAATGGATGTCTTCTCCGACATAATCATCCATATTTTGAAAACGCGCTAAGATTGTTACTCCTTGCATTTTGCTAGCTTTAAGAACCCGACCGTTTTCATCAACCGCGAACATGACAATCGTACCGGATTTTATTCTTCCGGACTTCCTGCCAATCGCTACGCGCCCCAGTTTTCGGAGCATCGTATAGGTCTTATTGAAGTCTTTGAGTTGCTGCCAGCCGAGGAACATTTGAAATATATAAGCTGCCATGACAAACACAGCGAAAATTATTAGCGAATTCATTAAAATACTCCTTTGCTCTTAGAAAATGATAGAAACTCTGTCTCTGTTTCTACAGCCCTCAATGCTTCTTTTAGAGAAGGCTCTCCTGCAATTCGAAAAATATCGTCATACAATTCCAGCAATTCACTTTCCATTTTTCTTTCAATTTCTGAGGGTATGGCGACTAGAAAGATAAATTCAATCCATTCATCTCCTTTTTGATAAGGCTCTTCTAGTTTTCCGAACATTAAAATAGTCTTTGCATAACCCTGGTTAATTGTATGGGGGAAGGCAATTCCTCCACCAAAAATGGTTGATTGCTTTTTCTCCCTATCAATTATCCGATTTCTAAAACCTTCATCAATCATCTGAAGTTTCTCTAACTCTGCAACCATATTTAGCAAGTATTGCTGATAGGTTTTTTGGGGGCTCAACCGAAGAAAACGTAAGCTGACTGTTTCTAGATTTTTTTGATGAAAAGCATTGGCCCTCTGCCATTCTTCCTGCAGCCATTGATCATCAAAAAGATGATTAACTTGAATGACTGGAGATTTAGAATCTTTATATTTTAGAGGAACTGTCGTAAAAATCGCGAAATAGTCCTGATTCAAATCCACATTAAAATCCTCTTCAGAATACTGAGTAATGTCTACATCATTTCCAAGGACTCGTCTGAGTTGCTGAATAATCATCGTAGCAGTTCCTCTTCCTGTTGTGCAAACTACAGCTATCTGCTTGCGAGAACCCTTTACAGCAGAATTTTGCTTTCTTAAAATCATTTCAAAATACAAAGCCAGATATCCGATTTCAGATAATTCCAATTCAGAACCAAAAATTGCAGATAGTTCTTCTCCAGCTATTTTTGCCATTTCAAAAGCAAAAGGATATTGAGTTTGAACCTCGCCATGAAATATATCATTAGCTTGCACATGGAAAATCAGTCGATTGATTAAGGGGCCTAGATGAGATTTGATTTCTTCAAATAATTCTTCATCATCAAAGTGAACCAACATTGTTTCTTTGACTTTCTTGACAATCCCTTGAAAAATCTTTGCAAGCTGTTCAGATTGATAAGATGTCTTGCTTAAAGTGTCAATAAAACGGACATTAAACGGAAAACACAAAAAGTCTATCTCAAACTGACTGAGGGAAATCTTATAAGTCATTTCAATATGATAGATTAATTTCTCAGCTAAAGGTGTCTCTGTTAAATCATTCCTATAGTAAGGAATAGGACAATTCAACACTCTAGATGTATGAATACGCTCCACCATAATTGAAATGGTCTTTCGAAGGAGTTCCTGTGTTTCTTTAGGGATTTTATAGTCCTGGACTAGCGTCTCCAGAAAAGAAGATGTTGCCTCAGTGAGTGTCCTTCCTTCAAAGTAAGGAGCCACTTGGTGAATATAGAGCAAGCGCAAATTCAGCTCGCTCCCCAAGACCTCCAGCCCACGGTTGGGCTTTCCTGAAATAGTGATAGAGTAACTCTCTGCCAAAGATTTTACTTGTTTTAAATCCTTATTAAGGGTACTTCTACTAACACCTACTTCCTCAGCCAAGTCGTCAATAAGAAGAGGGGAGGTTGACTCAATTAAACGTTTTAGCAAATAGGCAATTCTTTTACTGGAAGAATTGAAGTCACTCTCCTGTTTTAAACTACCAGATAAAATCCTTTCCAACTCTGTATAGTCATACACTTCTAACATTAACTGATCATCTTGTGCGATAATCTGGATATTAGGAGCCAAAACATCATTTAATTGTTGGATACTCTTTTGCAAGGTTTGCAAGCTAATATCCAGTTCTGAGCGCATATCTACCAAGGAATAAGTTGGCTGCGAGACCATTTTATCTAAAATATTATACCACCGATTTACTAAGGTCAACTCTCTTCCCTACCTTCATTGTTTTAACCGCGAGTTTTACCTCCGGCAATATTTGTAGTGACACCTGTTATATAGCTAGAACGGTCTGAAATATAGAACGCTACAAGATCAGCTACTTCCCGTAGTTTCCCACTCCGTCCCAATGGAGTCGTTGAAGTTGAAGCATAACCAGCTCGAATATCTTCTACCGTCTTTCCACGGGTATAAGCAAGAGCTTCCTCGTAAGAAAGAGTTCGAAGACCCGTAGCTTCCATAATTCCTGGAGCAATTCCAACCACACGTACACCATGCTTACCCAGCTCTTTCGCCCATGAACGAGTGTAACTATAGACTGCTGCTTTTGTTGCAGCATAGGCACTTTGTCCTTCAGAACCTTCCAAGCCTGCTTCTGAAGCCATGTTCACAATTACACCTTTTCCATTTTTCACTAAAATACGTCCTACTGCCTGACTAACCAAATACAAACCTTTTTGATTAATCATTGTTACTTTTTCAAACGTTTCATCGTCTAACTCGTAAGGACCTTTAGGATTTTCTGCATCAATTAATAATCTGGGAACATTAATCCCTGCATTATTGACTACCGCATCAATATTGCCAAATCTTTCAACTATTTTGGCAACACCCTCTTCTACTTCAGAGCGAGAAGTTACATCAACTTTTACAAATAATAGATTCGGGTGACGCAAATCGTTGTCGCTAAGATCAAAATTCGCTACATTGACTCCTAATTCCAGCAATTCTTCAACGATTGCCTTACCGATCCCAGATGACGCGCCAGTCACAAGAACTGTTTTGCCTTTTATGTTTAACCAATCATTCATTTTGATACCTCTCAAATTTTATTTACAAGGCAATTATACAGCGCTTTCATAAAAGAATTAAGACACTCTTTTTTACACTTTTAAAAAAAATAATAAACTAATTAAGAGGCTTGTACTAAAAATCCACAAGAAATGAACTTGTGGATCTTTTTATATTCTAAATGAACTCAAAGCATATGAGAATCAAAGGCGTGCATTCAACTCAGCACCCAGCTCTTCAAAGCCTGGTTTCCCAAGAAGAGCAAACATGTTTTTCTTATAAGCTTCAACTCCAGGCTGGTCAAATGGATTGATACCATTCAGGTAGCCAGAAAGAGCAATAGCCAACTCAAAGAAGTAAATAGTGTAGCCCAAAGTGAACTCATCTTGCTCAGGCAGTGTCACAAACATATTTGGAACTCCACCATCAGTGTGTGCTAACAGCACTCCATCTGTAGCTTTTTTATTGACAAAGTCAACATCTTTTCCTTGCAAGTAGCCAAGACCGTCCAAGTCTTCTGCCAATTCAGGAATCAGCACATTTTTGCGAGGTTTATCTACACGGATAACTGTTTCAAAGAGGATACGGGTACCTTCCTGGATAAATTGTCCCAGAGAGTGCAAGTCTGTTGAGAAGTTAGCTGAAGTTGGATAAATCCCTTTTTGGTCTTTCCCTTCTGACTCACCAGCCAGTTGCTTCCACCACTCAGAGAAGTATTGCAGAGATGGTTCATAGTTAGCTAGAACTTCTGTCAGATAACCTTTACGGTACAAGATATTGCGTACAACTGCATATTGATATGCTTCATTTTCAGCCAACTTATCAGAAGCATAAGCCTTGCGAGCAGCATTTGCTCCTTCCATTAACTTGCTGATATCAGCTCCTGCAGCTGCGATTGGCAAGAGCCCCACTGCTGTCAATACTGTAAAACGACCACCTACACTATCAGGCACTACAAAAGTATCCCAGCCATTAGCATCTGCTTCAACCTTAACTGCACCTTTAGCGCGGTCTGTAGTTGCGTAGATACGTTGGTTAGCTTCTTCTTGACCGTACTTCTTAACCAAGAGTTCTTTGAAGACACGGAAAGCAATAGCCGGTTCAGTTGTTGTACCTGATTTAGAAATCACGTTTACTGAGAAATCTTTGTCTGATACATAGTCTACCAAATCAGCCAAATAGCTTGAAGAGATAGAGTTTCCAGCATAGAGGATCTGAGGTGCCTTGCGTTCTTCCTTTCTTTGCAAGTTTACAAATGAATTATTCAAGAAATCAATAGCTGCACGAGCTCCTAAATAGGAACCACCAATACCGATTACGATCAATACCTCACTATCAGATTGGATTTTAGCAGCAGCCTTTTGAATACGAGCAAATTCATCTTTGTCATATTCTTCAGGTAAGTTCAACCAGCCAGTCATTTCTGCCCCAGGACCTGTACCATTTCTCAGAGCAGAATCTGCTGCAGTCACTTGAGGCTGCATATAATCTAGTTCATGTGGTGCAACAAATTTATCTAATACTTTTGAATAATCAAATTTAATATGTGACATAATATTCCTCCAAAATTTCTTCTCTTCTATCATAACCCTTACCTTAGATTTTTTCAAGTTTTTATACTGAATTTTTCCAAATTTTATCATAATTTAAACATTTGCGTAAAAAATGTTACAATATTAAAATTTGAACGAAATAAGACAAAAAAACGACTAGGTTTCCAGTCGTTACAATTCATTCAATAAATACTCAAATAATTCTAAGTTGCCATCCTCTTTATTGACCAAAAATTCTGGATGCCACTGCAAACCAATGATACGATGCTCGTCGATAGACTCAATCGCTTCGATGGTCTGGTCTCGAGGATCCACCGCTGTCACACGGAAATTAGGCGCCAGATCTTTAATACTTTGACGATGGACTGAGTTGACCTGACTTTCTTTGCCAAACAACTTAGCCACCACGCTTCCTTCCACTGTCTCAATAGAATGAGATGTTCCAAAAGGCAAGCCTTGCCAGTGACCCTCAATTTCTTGGTGGAGGGTGCCGCCAAAAGCAACATTGACCAGCTGAACCCCACGACAGATTGCCATAATTGGCTTATTCTGATGGAGTGCTTCTCTTAAGAGTGCCAATTCAAATTCATCACGAGCAAGGTTGTAATCATCGCTCTCGATGGTTTTTTTCTCTCCATAAAACTGAGGATGGACATTTTGCCCACCTGTCAAGATCAGTTTGTCAATCATTTCCACATAATCGCGAACAACGGACTCATCACCAACAGGAATCACTAAAGGGAGACCGCCGACCTGACGAATGCTCTCTGCAAATTTACAGGATACAGATGAGTGGATGTTTTTCCCTTCTGCATCTACAGGACATAGATTCGCAGCAACTCCTACAACCGTTCTAGCCATGATGTGTCTCCTTTCGATTTTCTTGCGACAGTCTTATCTTATCACTCCAACCCTTTCCTGTCTAATATGTTTTTTTAAAGACCGTGATAAGTATTTTTTATGGATAAGAAAAAGCTGCCCAACGAGGACAACTTCTTTTTTATTCGAAGACAAATTGATTGTGATACAGTTCTGAGTAGAAGCCACCAAGCTTGAGCAACTCGTGATGATTTCCACGTTCAATGACCTCCCCATCTTTGAGGACAATAATCTGATCGGCATTGAGGATGGTCTTGAGACGATGGGCAATGACAAAACTGGTTCGACCTGCTACAACTGCCTCCATGGCATGTTGAATCTTGCTTTCTGTTACGGTATCCACATTGGAAGTCGCTTCATCTAAGATTAGGACTTGGGGATCTGTCATCAAGGTCCGGGCGATGGAAATCAATTGTTTCTGACCAGTTGAGAAGATGTTTTGCTCATCATCAATAAGGGTATCATACTTGTCAGGCAAGCTTTCAATGTAGTCATGAATATGAGTTGCCTTGGCAGCTGCTTCGACCATTTCCTGACTGGCATCTGGCACACCAAAGCGGATATTGTCCCGGATCGTTCCACTAAACAAGACCGAATCCTGCAAGACAATACCGACCTTACTCCGCAGGCTGTCCAAGTCGTAGTCACGAATGTCTTTGCCATCAAAGCAAATGCTGCCTGCATCCACATCGTAGAAACGATTGATGAGGTTCATGATGGTCGTTTTCCCTGAGCCAGTCGGACCGACAACTGCTATCATCTGCCCCTTAGGAGCTGAAATGCTAACATCTTTTAAAATCGGCTTGTCTGGCACATAAGAGAAATCAATGTGACTGATTTCAACGCCTTCTCGCAATTCCGTAAAGGCAGGGGCATTTTGCGGACGAATCTCTTCTTCTGCATCGAACATTTCTTGGATACGATCCGCCCCAGTAAAGGCCAACTGGAGGCTCCCCCAACTCGCAGCCACCTGGATAATCGGCTGGTAGTACTGCTGAGAAAATTGGGTAAACATGACAATCAAACCTAGGGCTGTTGTTGTTTCGATACTTGGATCGTTCAGCAGGACCGCAGAACCAGCAAAAATGACGATGGCCGTATTGACCAAGCTCATCCCATTCATAACTGGAAAGAGGATACCTGAGAACATTCTCCCTTTAAAAGTTGCCTTGCGCACGCGCTCATTTTGCTCCACAAAGCCTGCTACGATATCATCTTGAATTCCTTGTACGATAACAGCTTTCTGTCCAGAAATACTCTCGTCCATGTAGGCGTTTAGTTTCCCAACCTCTTTTTGCTGGAGATTAGTGTACTTGCGGGCCATTTTCACGATGAAGACCAACATGAGAAAGGCCACTGGAGTACTGGCTACTGTTATCAGGGCTAGCGTCACATTTCTTGAAAACATGACAAAAATCAAACCGATGTAAAGAGCAATATTGCTCATGACCTGAACTAGGCTTTCATTGAAGGCTTGAAGGATGTTATCCAAGTCACTCGTAAAGCGAGAGAGGATGTCACCATCCTGATGGCGGTCAAAGAAAGAAACCGTTAAACGAGAAAGTTTGCCAAAGAGGCCCTTACGCATCTCATTTGTTGACTCAGCAATCACACGGGTCATCAAGGTCATGTAAATCAAACTGGATACCACTAAGGCGAGGACAACCAGAGCTAGATTCAGCATCAGAGCTGATAAACTCTGCCAGGCTAGTTCGGAAGTTCCATTTTGATAAGCCAGAACTAGGTTAGCGAGTTCCGTCACTGCTTGACCTGAAAAAACTGGAAAGAGGGCTTGGGCAATCGTCGCAACTGCAACCATCAGAACCACAATGACAAAGGAGAACTTGTAAACTTTAAAATAATTCCAGAAAAATCGAACAGTTTTCATTTTATTCCTCCTTTCCCTTTTGTGTTTCGTAGATTTCGCGGTAGACGGCATTGTTAGCTACCAAGTCTGCATGCCTTCCTTCTCCAATCAAGCGTCCTTGGTCCAAGACCAAAATCTTGTCCGCATGGACGACTGAACTGATCTTTTGAGCGATGATAATGGTTGTTGTCCCTTTCAGGTCTTTGTTTAAAGCTTCCTGCACGAGTCTCTCTGACTTGGCATCCAAGGCCGAAGTCGAATCGTCAAAAATCAGGATACGGGGATTGCTGACAATCCCACGGGCAATGGACATCCGTTGTTTTTGTCCACCAGAAAAATTGGTGCCTCGTTCTTCGACCTGACTCTCAAATTTGTTTTCCATGCGTCCGATAAATTCGCTGGCTTGGGCAATCCGTGCTGCACGTTCCATTTCTGACACGCTGGCATTGCCTTTCCCTTGACGAAGATTATCTGCAATGGTCCCGCTAAAGAGAATAGCACGTTGCAAGACGATGGAAACTGTTTTACGCAAGGTTCCCTCGCTGACGTCTCGAATATCCTTGCCACCAATCTTGATAGATCCCTCCTGTGGATCAAAAAGTCGTGGAATTAACTGAGCTAGAGTGGACTTCCCTGCTCCAGTCGCCCCAACCACACCGACCATCTGACCAGGCGCAATTTCAAAGGTTACATTCTTCAGCATAGGCTCATCATCATTGGGATAGGTGAAGGTTACATTTTCAAAAGAGAGACTTCCTTCTAACTCTTCATCTGGGAGATCTTTAAAGGTCATCGCTGGCTCGGTATCTAGAATTTCGCGGATACGACGCAAGGAAATCATGGCACGACTGACAGAATTCCCTAAAAATCCAACCATGATGATGGTAAAGATAATCTGGCTGAGATAGTTGATAAAGGAAGCAATCGAGCCCACTACAGACGGATCTGACTGAGCCATTCCAGCCACCAACCAGATAGAGAGGAAGACCGCTCCATAGCCGACTAGCATCATAACGGGTTCTATAACTGAGAAGGCATAACCGATATAAAGATTTTGGCCGAGAAGTTCATCAGAAACATCGGTAAATTTGTCAAATTGTGCTTTTTCTTGTACAAAGGATTTGACCACGCGCACACCACGTAAATTTTCTTTGGCGATAGCATTAATCCGTTCAAGAAGGGTTTGAAACTTAGCAAATCGTGGCCCCATCATCCCCATCATGATAGCAGTTAGTGCAAAGATCAAGAGCACCATGAGAACAATCACCCACCAAAGTGATGGAAGAGTGTGAACCGCCAAAATAAAGGAACCGATAAAGAGAAGAGGGAGACGGAAAAGAATTTGAAAAGCCATCATCACCACGTTCTGAATTTGGTTGATATCATTGGTCATACGGACGACAAGGTTACCCGCATTGAATTGCTCGATATTAGCATAAGAAAAAGTCTGGATCTTGCGAAAAGCGTCTTCACGAAGGTCCGAAGACACTCCTTGGGCAATATAGGCTGCAAGTGTCACATTGACCCCTCCTGCCACCAGACCGACTAGGGCTACTCCTATCAGCCATGCACCAATACTATAAATAGCCTCATGTTGACCAGCCAACAATGCCTCTAACACCTCTTGCAAATAGCGCGGTTGCAAGAGCGAGCTCGCAACCATCAAGCCTGTCATCATCAGAGATGCCAAGGCCTGCCATTTATAGGTTTTTATTTTTTTAATGAGCATAATTCCTCCTAATAAAATAGATAAAGGGAGCGACATCCTGCGTCAGCTCCTTCTCATTCGTTCATATTGATGTTATTCTAGCAAAAAAGAGAACTCTTGTCAAAAAAGTCTACTTATTATAAAATAATACGCTTTCACCCACAGCAGATGCATGAAAAGGCTTTTTATGGTAAAATGAAAGGAAGAACTCTTACAAGGAGGAAAAGATGAAGAAACAAACCATCGCTGTCTTGGGTCCTGGTTCTTGGGGAACTGCCCTTTCGCAGGTCCTAAACGACAATGGACACGAAGTTCGCATTTGGGGAAATGTCCCTGAACAAATCGATGAAATTAATAACCAGCATACAAACAAACGCTATTTCAAAGATATCCTACTCGACGAAAAAATCAAAGCCTATCATGATTTAGAAGAAACACTAAAGGATGTGGATGCTGTTTTATTTGTGGTCCCAACAAAAGTAACAAGACTGGTTGCCCAACAAGTAGCAAAGGTGCTCGATCACAAGGTTGTCATCATGCATGCCTCCAAAGGCTTGGAACCAGATAGCCACAAACGCCTCTCAACCATTCTTGAAGAGGAAATTCCAGCTGACCTCCGTAGTGAAGTCGTTGTTGTTTCAGGACCTAGCCATGCTGAGGAAACGATTGTACGGGATATTACCTTGATCACTGCAGCCTCTAAAGATCTTGAAACTGCTCAGTACGTCCAAAATCTCTTTAGCAATCACTACTTCCGTCTCTATACTAATACGGATGTTATCGGAGTTGAAACCGCTGGTGCTCTCAAAAACATCATTGCAGTTGGTGCTGGGGCACTACATGGTCTAGGGTTTGGCGACAATGCCAAGGCGGCTATCATTGCCCGTGGCTTAGCTGAAATCACCCGTCTAGGGGTCGCTCTTGGAGCTAATCCTCTGACTTATAGCGGCCTTTCTGGAGTTGGAGATTTGATTGTAACGGGGACATCTGTCCACTCTCGTAACTGGAGGGCCGGTGATGCTCTCGGTCGTGGAGAATCCCTCGCAGACATCGAAGCAAACATGGGTATGGTCATCGAAGGCATTTCAACAACTCGAGCAGCTTACGAGCTGGCTCAGGAATTGGATGTCTACATGCCAATCACACAGGCTATTTACCGAGTTATCTACGAAGGTGTCAATATCAAAGAAGCAATCACTGACATCATGAGCAATGAATTTAAAGCAGAAAACGAATGGTCATAGACCTTTATAGAAAGGAACATCATGAAACAAAAAGTCAGAAAAGCAGTCATCCCAGCCGCTGGATTGGGAACTCGCTTCCTCCCAGCAACTAAGGCCTTGGCCAAGGAAATGTTGCCAATCGTAGACAAGCCCACTATCCAGTTTATCGTTGAAGAAGCTCTCAAATCTGGTATCGAAGATATCTTGGTTGTTACAGGTAAGTCAAAACGTTCTATCGAGGACCACTTCGATTCAAACTTCGAATTGGAATACAACCTCAAAGAAAAAGGGAAAACAGATCTTCTGAAGCTAGTTGATGAAACAACTGGCATGCGCCTGCATTTTATCCGTCAAACACATCCACGTGGTCTCGGAGATGCTGTCTTGCAAGCCAAAGCTTTCGTTGGAAATGAACCTTTTGTCGTTATGCTTGGTGATGACTTGATGGATATCACCAACGAAAAGGCTGTTCCACTTACCAAACAACTCATGGATGACTACGAGCGTACACACGCGTCCACTATCGCTGTTATGCTAGTCCCTCATGACGAAGTATCTGCTTATGGGGTTATTGCTCCGCAAGGAGAAGGGAAAGACGGTCTTTACAGCGTTGAAACCTTCGTTGAAAAACCTGCGCCAGAGGATGCTCCTAGCGACCTTGCTATCATCGGACGCTACCTCCTCACACCTGAAATTTTCCAAATCCTTGAAAACCAAGCTCCAGGTGCAGGAAATGAAATTCAGCTGACAGATGCAATCGATACCCTCAATAAAACACAACGTGTATTTGCTCGTGAGTTCAAAGGGGCTCGTTACGATGTCGGAGACAAGTTTGGCTTTATGAAAACTTCCATCGACTACGCTCTCAAACACCCACAAGTCAAAGACGACTTGAAAGACTACCTCATCCAACTCGGAAAAGAGTTAGCTGAGGGGGAATAGAAGAAAAACAAAGCTCTTAAATAAGGGCTTTGTTTTTTTGTTGAAGCTTGCAATAAAAAAGCCATCTTTGCAGATGACTTATTAGCAATCGAATCGGTGCTCGCTTTTAACTATTCCATCCCTACACATAGCTCATTCCCTTATAGCATAGGAAAATAGCTAGTGCGATAAAAAGTACAGTTGCTCCGATTCGCTGGCTAGTACTGTACATCCTTCTCTCCCATTTGACTGGGAAGATGACTGCTAGAAAGGCACCGCCTACTGCCCCACCAATATGCCCAGCTAGGCTGATTCCTGGAATTAGAACACTTCCAATGATATTTATCACGAAAAGTGTCAGATAGGATTGCCCCAACTGCTGGATATAGGGGTTGCGAGTTGCGTAACGCAAGACGATAATCGCAGCAAATAGCCCGTATAGGGAAGTGGATGCCCCAGCAGCGACAACTTTCGGTGTGAAAGCAAAAACAAAGAGATTGCCCATCATTCCAGATAATAGATAGAGAAAGAAGAACTGCTTAGAACCGAAAATCTCCTCCACCTGTCGTCCAAGAAAGTAGAGCGAAATCATATTGACAATGAAATGCTCCCATCCGATATGCACAAATATAGCCGAAAAAAGGCGCCAAATCTGCTCAGGGAACAGGCGAATGATCGGTCCATACATGGCTCCAAACTGAAGCAAGATATCTGCTCGTTCAAAATTTAAACCTGTAAGAACCAACATCAAGAGAAAGACCAATGCGGTTACTAGGAGGAAGAAACTAGTCACAGGATAACATTTATCAAAGATTTCCTTCATAGATTAGCACCTCCTGGACGGGAATATCATGGTCTTCCAAGTTAAACTCCTGAATTTGACAAGGATAAACCGTACTCAAAGTATGACCAGTAAAATGTTCTAGATAGCGGTCGTAGTATCCTCCACCATATCCGATTCGATAGCCTTCTGTCGTAAAAGCTAGCCCTGGAACATGAATCAAATCAATCTGAGACGGTTCCACCACTTCCAAGTCTCCTTGCGGTTCCAGTAAACCAAAGGAAGTTTTTACCAACTGCTGCGGATCGTAGACCACAAAGTCCATGCGCCCCTTGGGATAGGTTTTGGGTATCAGAACCTTTTTGTCGTCCTTCAGCGCCTGCTCAATCAGTTCTTGCGTTTGAAATTCATGCGGAAAGGAGAGATAGGTTGCGATGGTCTTGGCTTTTTGGTAAAAAGGGTGTTGTAAGAAATGCTCAGTTAAAGCTCGATCCATAGCCTGTTTTTGCTCCTGAGATAAAGCCTTCATTTCTTGCAAAATTTTCTTGCGTAGTTCAGCTTTCATAGACAATTCCTCTACTCTGCTGCCTTCTTTTTCAAGAAACTAGAGACCGCATCTACCCCAATGGCTAAGGCTTCTTCCTTAGGACTCATCTGAGGGTGATGAAGGGCGTAGGGACTATCGATACCTAGCCAGAACATAACGCCATCTACCTTCGAAAGGAGATAACCAAAGTCCTCACCAGTCATAGCTGGCTCAATATCAATCAACTCGATTCCGTCTTTCTCTTCAAAAAAGTCCATCAGTTCACGCGCCAAGGCTGGATTGTTCTCAACAGGTAGGTAGCCTCCTTGCTTGAGTTCTACTTCGACTTCCATATCAAAGGCTGCTGCAACCCCTTCTGCGACTGTCTTGACTCTTTTTTGTACCAAGAGGCTCATGTCCTGAGTCAAGGCGCGAATAGTTCCATGTAAAAATGCTGTGTCTGTAATGACATTGTTGGTTGTTCCAGCTTGGAAAAGGCCAAAGGTCACCACCGCTCCCTCGATTGGATTGACATTGCGGCTAACAACTGACTGTACTTGGGTCACAAAGTAACTAGCCGCCACCAAGGCGTCATTGGCTTCATGCGGAAAAGCTGCGTGTCCTCCTTTTCCTTTGAAACGAACCTTCACCTCACAAGTCCCTGCAAAGAGAGTATGTGTATTGGTCGCAATCTGTCCAACCTTCAGATCCGGACGAACATGGAGGCCATAAAACTGGTCTGGCAACCAATCTCCAAAAGCACCATCCTCATACATGAGCATCCCACCAGCTTCATTTTCTTCAGCAGGCTGAAATAGGAAGAGCAAATTATTCTTGGGTTGTTCCTCCAGGGCGCGCTCGAGACAGCCTAAGGCAATGGTCATATGAAAATCATGGCCACAGGCATGCATGCGACCTTGGTGTTGAGAAGAAAAAGGTAGACCTGTTTGTTCGACGATAGGCAGGCCATCAATGTCTGTTCGCCAACCAATGGTTCGTTCCGGCTGACTTCCCTGCAAATAAACCAGAATACCTGTCCGCCAAGTACGAATTTGAACAAAATCCTTGCCCGTAGTCAATTTTTCAATCACATCCAGCAAATAGGCCTGAGTCTTAAACTCCTCCAAGCCAATCTCTGGAATCTGGTGTAAATCTCGTCTAGTCTGAATCAAATCTAACATCTATAGATCCTCCTTTTGATAGAAGAAAGAGGCTGGAAAAAGGGTTCCGCCTCTTTTTTACTTTTGCAATTACAAGGTACGAAGTGCATCCTCAAGCGCTGTTTTTTGTTGGGTTTGGGCATCGATCTCTTTAATGATACGAGCTGGAACACCTGCCACTACCACGTTTTCTGGGACATCTTGGGTAACGATAGCTCCTGCTGCGACAACTGAACCACTACCGATTTGAACTCCTTCGATAACCACTGCATTGGCACCGATAAGAACATTGTCTCCAACACGGACTGGTTCAGCACTAGCTGGCTCAATCACACCTGCCAAAACTGCACCTGCACCAACGTGACTGTTTTTCCCAACGATAGCACGGCCACCAAGGATAGCACCCATGTCAATCATGGTTCCAGCACCGATTTCAGCACCGATATTGATAACAGCTCCCATCATGATAACAGCATTGTCACCAATTTCCACCTGGTCACGGATAATCGCACCTGGCTCGATACGAGCATTGATAGCACGTTTGTCTAGCAAAGGAACTGCAGAATTACGAGCATCTTGCTCGACAACATAATCTTGATTTTCTACTAAACCTTCAAGAAGCGGAGCAACATCCTTCCAGTCTCCGAATAAAACATTTCCTAGTTTGACAACAGAGCTTGGTACAGCCGTTGCAAGTTCTCCCTCAAAAGTTACTTTGACACTGGTTTTCTTTTCCGCATTGGCGATAAATTGGATAATTTCTTGAGCGTTCATTTTTGTGGCAGTCATAGGCGCCTCCTGGTTCATTATAATGATACCTATTCTACCAAAAAAGACTTCAAATTTGAAGCCTCAACTATCAAAATAGTCGTCTTTACTTCCCTTCTTTGGCTTCTTCGATAGACAAGAAGACCATAGGGACGATGATCAAAATCATGGCCAAAACTAGAGATCCATCTAGGACAAGACCGAGAAAGAGGACGCTCAATAGCGCTGAAGAGAGCGGTTCGCTGGCACTCACCACCGATACAACCAGCGGGGAAACGAGTGACACAGCCTTCATAGATAGAAAGAAAGCAAAAGCAGTTCCAAACACGGCAATCGTCAGACAAATCAGCACACTTACCAGATCCACTTGAAAACTTATCTGATAAATAGGGTAAAGGAAATTACTAAAGAGCCCTGCCAGAATCATCCCCCAACCAACAGTCGGAACAAATCCGTAGCACCGTGCAAAACGCTGAGGAAGGATAACATTAAACATGACCCCTACTGCACTGAGCAAACCTGTTACTAGAGCCAAAGGTGTCATGGATAACTGGGACAAATCCCCTTTTGTAGCCATCAAAAAAACACCTAGCATGGCAATCAAAACATAGAACACAGCTGTAATTGAAGCCTTCTTCTGGTAAATGATTCGATTGTAAAACAGGATAAAAACAGGGCTGATAAATTGCAAAATGGTCGCCGTCGTCGCATTGGAATACTCAACGCAGAGATAAAAGAAAAATTGCACAGAAAAAATACCTAGAATAGCATAGGCTAAAAAAGGTAGATAATTTTTCTTATCACGCCAGATGTCCAACAAGCGGCTACGCAACTGAAAAGCAGATAAACCTAAAACCAAACTCCCTGCCACTAATAAACGCATAGAAGTAATCCATCCAGAAGACACTGGATAATGAGTGAAAAAATACTCTCCTAAAATCCCACAAATCCCCCAGATTAGGCCTGAGAGTAGCGAGTATACTGTCCCCTTAACAATCTTTTTCTGATAATGATTCATATTATTATTGTAACACGAAACCAACAAAGAAAAAAGTAGCAACAAGGAGAAATTACTAACCTTGCCACTACTCTTTCTTAACGATTAAATAAACGTGAACGTCCTGAAGAACCACTTTGAGTATTGCCACTCGAACTTGAACTTCCAGAGCTACTGCTTGAACTTGAGCTTGGAGGAGTCACTGCTGGAATGCTTCCTAGAATATTCTTCCATGCGTTCAGATAATCTGCATCGCTTCCTCCAATAGCAAAGCGATAGGTGGTCACTGGGGCACCTTCTTTAGTCGCCCAGTAGCTCGTTACTGTTGATCCAGAAACTTCTATTTCTTTCCCATTGATAGAAACCTTGCCTGGTTTTTGTCCTGTAGATCGGAGAACTTGTGACTTGGTCACACTTGGATCCAGGTTAAAGCGCTCATTCCCCCATATTCCAGGTTCAGCTTGTTGGATAGCATTGACCAAGTGGGCCATATAGTTGGCATTGCGGTAGTGGCCTGCTCCTTTGGCTAGTGGTCGGTTGTCGTCGTGACCTAACCAGCCACCCAAAGTCAAGCGAGGTGTAGAAAGCATGAGCCACATATTTTCATCTTCATTGGTCGTACCAGTTTTTCCAATCCAGTCAGCACGAGCTAGGGATGGATTGATAGTCGTCAAGTCCGTCTGGAAACTTGAAGTAATCCGAGATGAAATGACATCCCGAAGGAGACTTTGCATGATGGTTGCTGTCGCTTTTGAATAAACTTGGACAGGCTCATCCTTGTGCTCGTATACCAATCTGCCATCCGTTGACTCGATCTTCGCGATCATATGTTTCTTATGGTAAACTCCATTGTTGGCCAGAGTTTGATACCCGTTGGTATGCTGAGCAACTGTAACCTCAATTCCTCCACCCATCGGTAAACTTTCAATGCCATATTCTGGGATTTCATAACCCATTTTTTCCATATAGCCCTTGACATCGACACCCTTCTCTCGAAGCGTACGATAAGTCCAGTAGGCTGGAATGTTCCATGAATAGTTCAGGGCTTCTCCCAAGGTCATCATACCTGTACCAGGACTATTGACATACATGATGGGATTCCCGTTTGAGAAGTTGGTAGGATAGTTTGATAAGATACTTGCACTCCCCATCAAACCTTGGTCAATAGCGATACCATAGGCCAATATAGGTTTTGTGGTTGAAGCTGGAGAACGCTTGGTATCGATAGCGTGATTGTTCTGATTTTCTTGATAATTACGACCACCAACAAATCCAAGAATAGCTCCTGTTTGGTTGTCCATGAGGACATTCCCCACCTCAGGCTGACCTGTCGAATCATCTAGCAGATAGCCGTAGGTCGCAACCGCATTTTGCATCGCAGCATGAACATTTTTATTGATAGTTGTCGTAATCTTATATCCACCATTTTCAATTTCCTTAGTGGCTAGATCGCGATAGGATTTCTGAATGGACTCATTCTTTAATTCTTGCGCAGAAACATTATCTCGTTGGACGAGGTAGTCGTACATGCGGTCAGTAGCTTCTGCCAAGGTTGCATAGTAGAGATAGTCACGCGAAGTACCGCTAACACTACCTGATGGTAGGAAATCTTTCTTAAAGTCATAATCTTTGTACTTATCGTAGTCTTCCTGACTTAGAGCCCCTGTTCGGTACATGTTGTAGAGGACATCCTTGGCACGCTTGATTCCCAAAGCCATGTCCTCATCACTCTTCATACTACCATCAGATTCATAAGGAGAATAACTGATTGGACTCTGTGGCAATCCTGCGATAAAGGCAGCTTGAGGGACCGTTAAATCCGAAGCATTGACCCCAAAGATTCCTTCCGCAGCCTGCTGGGCACCTGCAATATTTTGACCTTTATGATTGCGACCAAAAGGAGCTATGTTAAGGTAGGTTGTCAAAATCTCATCCTTACCCATGGCCCTTTCTAAAGCAAGAGCATCAATAATCTCTTTAGCCTTACGAGCTAGAGTTGGAGCATCCCCCACCACTTGCTGCTTGATGACCTGCTGGGTCAAGGTCGAACCACCACTAGACGAGCCTAGACCGACAAAGGTTCCCAAGGTCGCACGAATAACGGCCTTAGGCACAACTCCCTTGTGCTCATTGAAATGCTCGTCCTCTGTCGCAACAATGGCTTTCTTAAGGTTGTCTGAGATAGCATCTGAAGCGACTGAAGTGCGCAATAAATCGCCCTCGATCGAGGCAATGGTACTACCGTCAGAATAAGTGATTTCTGAGATGGAGGCAATATCCTTCACTTGCTTGACCAACTCTTCTGCTTGAGGCACCTGGGCCTTGTCAAATAGAGCGACTCCATAACCCATAGCCACACCAGCGCCAAACAGTCCACCGATAAAGCCTAAGATAAAGAGAGTATTAAAGACTATTTTAAACCCACTTAAAATCTTAGCAAAAATAGACCCTGCCCTTCCAACTTTGTCAGAAGAGGTCCCCTTTTTACCGGTTTTCTTATTAGCCAGTTTTTCTGCTAGTCTTTTCTTCCATTTTGCAATTCGTTGCATTAGCTGCTGGAAAAAATGCAGCATTTTTGTTTTTAATTCATTAATTCTTTCTTTCATGAATGTCCTCGCTTTCTCTATTATACCATAAAAGGGAAACTTTCAATAAAATAGCCACTTTCTTCCCTATTCTACTAGGCTATTAATCAAGTTTGTGATACAATAGGTAGAAACAATATTTTATAAAGGAGAAAAGACACATGCACATTTTTGATGAGCTAAAAGAGCGTGGTTTGATTTTTCAAACGACTGATGAAGAAGCTTTGCGCAAAGCCCTAGAAGAAGGTCAAGTTTCTTATTATACTGGCTACGATCCAACTGCTGACAGCCTTCACCTAGGCCACCTTGTCGCAATCTTGACCAGTCGTCGTTTGCAATTAGCAGGTCACAAACCTTATGCGCTCGTTGGCGGTGCTACAGGTCTCATCGGAGATCCGTCCTTCAAAGATGCTGAGCGTAGTCTCCAAACAAAAGACACAGTAGATGGCTGGGTCAAGTCTATCCAAGGACAACTTTCTCGTTTTCTTGACTTTGAAAATGGTGAAAACAAAGCTGTCATGGTCAATAACTACGACTGGTTTGGCAGCATCAGCTTCATCGACTTCCTCCGTGATATCGGAAAATACTTCACTGTCAACTACATGATGAGCAAGGAGTCTGTGAAGAAACGGATCGAGACAGGGATTTCTTACACTGAGTTCGCTTACCAAATCATGCAAGGATATGACTTCTACGTCCTTAACCAAGAGCACAATGTTACCCTGCAAATCGGTGGTTCTGACCAGTGGGGAAATATGACAGCTGGTACCGAATTGCTTCGTCGTAAGGCTGATAAGACTGGTCACGTTATCACAGTGCCACTCATTACAGATGCAACCGGTAAGAAATTTGGTAAATCAGAAGGGAACGCAGTCTGGCTCAACCCTGAAAAGACTTCTCCATACGAAATGTACCAATTCTGGATGAACGTGATGGATGCTGACGCTGTTCGCTTCTTGAAGATCTTTACCTTCTTGTCACTGGATGAAATTGAAGACATCCGAAAACAATTTGAAGTGGCGCCACACGAACGCTTGGCTCAGAAAGTCTTGGCTCGTGAAGTTGTGACTCTTGTTCACGGCGAAGAAGCCTACAAGGAAGCCCTCAACATCACCGAGCAACTCTTTGCTGGAAACATCAAAAACCTTTCTGTCAAAGAACTCAAACAAGGACTTCGTGGAGTGCCAAACTACCAAGTAAAAGCAGACGAAAACCACAATATCGTGGAACTCCTCGTGTCATCTGGTGTGGTGAATTCAAAACGCCAAGCCCGTGAAGACGTCCAAAACGGAGCTATCTACGTCAACGGCGACCGTATCCAAGACCTTGACTATGTCTTGAGTGACGCAGATAAGTTAGAAAACGAACTCACTGTTATCCGCCGCGGGAAGAAGAAATACTTTGTGTTGACTTACTAAATTGTTAAACATTTACCTATAAACAAAGGAGTTACCCTCGAGAAAGGTAACTCCTTTTTGCTGTGAATAGTCCCCACCTATCCCTTAATAGACAGGCTACGCAGGACTATGCGTAAGGTTGTTAGATTATGTAGGATAGAGAGGTTTGAAGGACTGAGCCAATTAAACAAGCCAAAGCCAATCAAACTACTATTTACGACAACGGTATCTTGAATATTCTTCTTGATGAGTGTTTGCAAAGATGATGATAGCCAATCCAACTCTTGGAAGAAATCCAAACGATTATCTAACAATAAGATATCGCTCATCTGCTTAGAAATATCTGCACTCTCATTCATCACCACACCGATATCTGATAGGGTTAGAGCCGCTGAGTCATTCAATCCATCTCCAACCATCAAAATCGTGTGACCTGCTTTCTGCAGTTCCTCTACTAACTCAAATTTCCCATCAGGTTTCAAGTCTGTATAGACCTGATCAAAGGGCAAATCTTTGACTAATTCCTCTGTCCTAACCAAGGTGTCCCCTGTTGCCAGAATCAATTTTTTCCCTTGTGCCTTAAGTTTCTCCAAGGCTGCTTTTGCTTCTTTTCTCAAAGGAGTATGAATGCAGAACATTCCAATCAATTCATTCTGATAAGCCAAGAATAAGAGATTGTAGTGACTCTTGTACTCTTCAATTAAAGCATTTTGTTCTGAACTGATATGAATCTGCTCATCCTGCATCAAGACATAATTCCCAATAAGAACTGGTTGGCCATCTATATGAGATTTGATCCCCTTGCTTGCAATATATTGGAGTTTCCCATGCATTTCCTCATGTTCAATTCCCTCTATCTCAGCTTGCTTGACGATGGCATTAGCAATAGGATGATAAATGTGTTCCTCAAGACAGGCACTGATTCTGAGAATATCTTCCTCACTATAGTCCCCAAAAGGTAACACCTTTTCAACTATAGGATAACTAGTTGTGATTGTTCCCGTCTTATCAAACAAGAAAGTATCAACTTCCAGATATTTCTCCAGAACATCCCCATCCTTAATCACCATTTCACGGTTCAACCCCTCCTTGATAGCTGTCAAATAAGCTACAGGAGTAGAGATTTTCAAAGCGCAGGAGAAATCGACTAATAGGAAAGAAATAGCCTTAGAAAAAGAACCTGTTAATAGGTAAGTTAGCCCAGCCCCCAAGAAATTATATTTGACGACCTTATCCGCCATCTTGATGAAATAGCGTTGTTTCGTTTTCTTGTTTTCTTCAGATTTCTTCATTAACTCAATCAGTTGTAAAATCCGGCTGTTCATCTGATTATCGGTTACACGAATGCGTAACTCTCCAGTTTCTAATACTGTATTTGCACAAACCAAATCAGACTCTCTTTTTTCAACTGGAAAACTCTCTCCCGTCAAGGAACTTTCGTTGACCATACCTAAACCTGAAACTACTTGTCCATCAAACAGAATTTCATTTCCTTGAGATAGGACCAAGACATCTCCTATTTGAACATCGGAACTCTTGATACTAACAACCGTATCGCCCTGTACTAAGAATACGTCGCTCTCTTTTGCAAGAAGGCTTTGTTCTAAATCTGTTGCAGTTTTTTTCAAAGACCACTGATCTAAATGATTCCCCAAATCAAGCATAAACATGATATTGCTAGCTGTCTTGGATTGGTTCATAAACAAGGACAATAAAATCGCCGAACAGTCCAAGACTTCCATCGTTAGTTCCTTACGCGCTAGTGTTTGATAGGCTTCTCTAATATAACCCAAAGCCTGATAACAAGTCCATATATAGCGAATAGGATACGGCACAAAACTACGAAAAAGTACACGCTTAATCGCTGCACCTGAAACAATAGAATAAGCACTCTCTTCTCTACGAATGGGAAGAGTCATCAACTCAGAAACTTTCCCTTTATCAATTCTTTTTAAAAAGGCTTCTGCATTATCTAATACAGAAAAGCCTTCTTTTATGCGTAGAGTAAAGTGCTGTTGATCCATGTAAAACTGGATAGACTCAATCCCCTTTTCATCTCTCGCCAAGGAACGAAGATAGTCTTGAATATCCAAGGTGAGTGAAAAAGAAGATGATAGTCGGATATGTTGGTATCCTCTATGTAGCACTTTAAAAGACATATTATTCTCCTATAAGGCTATCTAATTGCTCTTCTTTTTTCTCTTGCTCGTACAAATATTTGGCATCTTGCAAGACATCGTCTCCATGTTGTTTCACAACAGAAACAGATGCATCTAGCCCGTCTTTCAACTTGTAAGCCTTAGCCAAAGCTTTAGAATAACCTTTTTTAGCTTCCTTACTTGCCAAGATTTTCAAACCAAGGGTACCAAATGCGACACCACCCAAAAAGAGTGATGATTTTTTCGCAACTTTTGCAACGGTTAATACTTCTTTTAACATACTTATTTCCTCCTTATCATTATTATATAGAAATTTAGATATAAAAGCAATTTTATTCTATAAATTGGAGAATTAGTTTTATTTCTACTGAATCTCCCATCTACTTATTTCTAAAGTTGCTTTCATTTGCCTCTTTTGATACACTTAAACTATGAATACAAACCTCAAACCCAAACTTCAGCGTTTTGCTTCTGCGACTGCCTTTTCCTGCCCTATCTGCCAAGAAAATCTGGCCTTGGTAGAGTCTAGCCTCAAGTGTAGCAACCGCCATTCTTTTGATCTGGCAAAATTCGGCTATGTCAACTTGGCTCCGCAAATCAAGCAATCTGCCAACTACGACAAGGAAAACTTCCAAAACCGCCAGCAAATTCTTGAAGCTGGTTTTTATCAGGCTATTTTAGAAGGTATCTCGGACTTACTAACAACTAATCCATCCGCAAAAACAGTCTTGGATATCGGTTGTGGCGAAGGTTTCTACTCTCGTAAACTCCAAGAAAGTCACTCTGATAAAACCTTCTATGCCTTTGACATTTCAAAAGACTCGGTCCAAATCGCAGCTAAAAGTGAACTCAACTGGTCAGTTAATTGGTTTGTCGGTGACCTGGCTCGACTTCCTATAAAAGACGCCAGTATGGATATCCTGCTCGACATCTTTTCACCTGCCAACTATGGGGAATTCCGTCGCGTTTTATCCAAAGATGGCATCTTGATCAAGGTCATCCCGACTGAAAATCACCTCAAAGAAATCCGTCAAAGGGTACAAGACCAGCTGACAAACAAGGACTATTCCAACCAAGATATCAAGGAACATTTCCAGGAATACTTCAGCATCCAATCTATCCAAATAGCTTCCCTAACCAAACCCATCACAGCCGAGCAACGCCAAGCTTTACTTAGCATGACCCCCCTTCTCTTTCATGTTGACCAGACCAAAATTGACTGGAGTCAACTGACAGAGATTACCATTGAGGCAGAGATTTTGGTTGGGAAAGCACTGTAAATAAAACTTTCAGATAAGACAAAACCCGCACCTTCAAGGTACGGGTTTAAGTTATGTAATTATTAGTTCAAGTGCCAGATATCTTCGTTGTACTGAGCGATTGTACGGTCAGATGAGAAGAATCCTGCTTTAGAAATGTTAACGATGACTTTATCCAACCATGCGTCACGGTCTTCGTAGTCAGCAAGCATTTGCTCTTTGACTTTGATGTAGTCTTCCAAGTCAAGGAGAGTCATGAACCAGTCTTTTTTGATCAATTCGTTGTAAAGACGTTCCAAGCGTTCTTTCTTACCTACTGCAAGAACAGCATCGCTCACAATGAAGTCAACCAAAGGTTTGATAGCTTCACGAGCATAGAATTCGCTTGATTTGTAAGCTGCTTTTGCGTAAAGGTCGATAACAGTTTCTGAATCTTCACCAAAGATGTAGATGTTTTCGTCGCCAACCAACTCAGCGATTTCCACGTTAGCACCGTCCATAGTACCAAGAGTCAAGGCTCCGTTCAACATGAATTTCATGTTACCAGTACCTGAAGCTTCTTTAGAAGCAAGTGAGATTTGTTCTGAGATGTCACATGCTGGGATCAAGAAGCTTGCTGCAGTAACGTTGTAGTTTTCAACCATTACGACTTGCAAGTGTGGAGCTACTGCTGGATCGTTTGCAATCACTTCTGACAAGCAAAGGATCAAGTGGATGATGTCTTGGGCGATTGTGTAGGCAGGAGCTGCTTTACCACCAAAGAATACTGTGATTGGACGAGCAGGGATGTTCCCAGCCTTGATGTCAAGGTATTTGTGAATCACATACAAAGCGTTCATTTGTTGGCGTTTGTACTCGTGGAGACGTTTGATTTGGATATCAAAGATAGAGTTTGTATTGATTTCCACACCTTGGTGTTCTTTCAAGTGACGAGCCAATTTGCGCTTGTTGTGAGCTTTGATGCTTTCCAATTTTTCTTTGACAGCAGCCTTGTCTTCGTATGACAAGAGTTTTTCAAGCTCATCCGCTTCATGGTGCCAACCCTCTCCAATAATCTCATCCAAGTAGTGAGACAGTCTTGGGTTGGCATGCATGAGCCAACGACGGAATGTGATACCGTTTGTTTTGTTGTTGAATTTTTCTGGGTAGATGTCGTAGAAAGCTTTCAACTCTGAATTCTTCAAGATTTCAGTGTGGAGTGCTGCTACCCCGTTAACACTGTATCCGTAGTGGATATCCATGTGAGCCATGTGTACACGGTCGTTTTCATCAATGATTTGAACAGCTGGGTCTTTGTATTCTGCTTTCACACGACGGTCCAATTCTTTGATGATTGGTACCAAGTGAGGAACCACTTCTTCCAAGAATTCAAGAGGCCATTTTTCAAGGGCTTCAGCAAGGATTGTGTGGTTAGTGTAGGCAGTCATGCTACGAACGATTGAGATTGCTTCATCAAGCTCGATACCACGTGCAGTCAAGAGACGGATCAATTCAGGAATCACCATTGATGGGTGAGTATCGTTGATTTGTACAACTGCATAGTCCGCAAGGTCATGCAAGTTGCTTCCTTTTTCGATCGCTTCGTCGATGATTAATTGCGCACCGTTTGAAACCATGAAGTATTGTTGGAAGATACGGAGCAATTCACCTTGCTTGTCGCTATCGTCTGGGTAAAGGAAGAGAGTCAAGTTGCGAGCGATATCTGTCTTGTCAAAGTTGATACCATCTTCGATGATAGAAGAATCAACTGAATCCAAGTCAAACAAACGCAAGCGGTTTTTAGTAGCTGTCTTGTAACCAGGTACATCGATATCGTAAAGAGTAGATGTCAATGTGAAGTGTGCAAATGGCACTTGGTAGCTACGGCTTGAGCGTACCAACCAGTTTTGCTCAGTCAACCAAGCGTTAGGAATCGTTTCTTGTTGGTTGTTTTTAAGAACTTGTTGGAAAAGACCGAAGTGGTAGTTCAATCCAACACCGTCACCATTCAAACCAAGTGTAGCGATTGAGTCGATAAAGCAGGCTGCCAAACGTCCCAAACCACCGTTACCAAGTGATGGTTCCAATTCTACTTCTTCGATTTCGATCAACTCTTTACCTGCAGCTGCAAGTTCTTTTTTCACATCGTCGTAAAGACCAAGGTTAATCAAGTTATTTGACAAGAGTTTACCGATCAAGAACTCAGCTGAGATGTAGTAAACTTTTTTCTTACCAGTGTTGACTGGTTTTTGACTGCTAGCAAGCTTGCTGTAGTTAAGAAGAGCAAGGTAAAGCTCTTCATTGCTACATTCTGCAATGGTTTTATTGTAACGTTTTTGTACAAATTCGTTTAATGGTAACATGTTTATGTGTCTCCTGATAATGTCTTATTTCTTTAATTCTACCAAATTTTCATTGATTCGGCGATAAATTGTAGTCAAGTCAAGCAAAGTTTCTTCAACAGCTGGTGTCAATTGATCTTCAGTCATACGCCAAGACCAGTTTCCACCAAGGGTAGATGGGAAGTTCATACGAGCTGACTCATCTAGTTCTAGCAAGTCTTGCATGGTTGCAATAGCCATGAAGCTAACGGATGAAAAGACTGTACGAAGCATAGCGTGTGGCACTGTTTCGTATTCTTTACGGTTCGTGTAGCGAGCCATGTACTCACGTGTCGCATCATCGATCTCGTTACGGTACCAACCAAGAACCGTATTATTATCGTGTGTTCCTGTGTACATAACAGAGTTGGTAGGCGCCAAGTGTGGGCTATCGATACTTTCGTCTTCTGGGTTGAAGGCAAACTGAAGAATCTTCATCCCTGGGAAGCCAGTGCTTTCACGCAACTCGATGACTTCATCTGTCATGAAACCAAGGTCTTCTGCGATGATGTTTAGCTCACCAAGCTCTTCCTTAACGGCTGCGAAGAGTTTGTAGCCTGGACCTTTCACCCATTTACCAGGTGCTGCTGTATCGGAACCAGCAGGAATTTCCCAGTAAGATTCGAACCCGCGGAAGTGGTCAATACGAACGATATCGTAGATCTTGAAGCTTTCGCGCAAACGTTCAATCCACCATTTGTAACCGTCTTTGTCCATTGCTTCCCAGTCATAGATTGGGTTCCCCCAAAGCTGACCAGTGGCAGAAAACTCATCTGGTGGGCATCCTGCGATACAAGTTGCTTTACCATTGGCATCTGTCTTAAAGAGATGTGGATTTGCCCACATGTCGCTTGAATCTTCCGCTACGTAGATAGGCATGTCCCCAACAATTTCGATGTGGTTATCGTTAGCATAGGCTTTCAATTTCAACCATTGTTGGAAGAAGAAGTATTGAGTCACACGGTGGTAAACCAACTTGTCTGCCAATTTCTCACGGTAGCTTTCAAGTGCTGAAGCTTTACGAGCACGAGCATCTGCATCTGGCCATTCTGTCCAAGCAAGATTGTCAAAATGCTCTTTGATAGCCATATATTCTGCGAAGAGTTCGAGCCATGATTGGTTGTCTTTAGCAAACTTCTCAAAATCTTTGACATCACCCACTTCCAAGAAGCGTTTGACTGCTTTTTCTAAAAGCGGACGACGTGCATAATAAATCTTCGCATAGTCAACTTCAGATGCATCGCTACCAAAGTCAACACCTTCGAGATCGCTAGCTTCCAACAAGCCTTGCTCTACCAAGATATCAAGGTCGATAAAATGCGTATTTCCAGCAAAGGCTGAGAATGATTGGTATGGAGAATCTCCATAGCTTGTTGTCCCAAGAGGGAGGATTTGCCAGTAACGTTGCTTCGTACGAACCAAGAAATCAACGAAATCATAAGCAGTCTGGCCAAATGATCCAATCCCGTATGCTCCTGGCAGAGAAGAGATGTGCATCAACACACCACTTTGACGTTTTTTCATAATAGCACCTCATGTGTTTGTTATAAAACGTTGCGCAATTAAGGCGCAAACGTTTGCGTTAATTTAAGTATAACGCATTTCAAAAACAAATGCAAGCGTTTTTAAAAAATTTTTTTGAATTATTTTAATCAAACAAAACTTGTTGCCACTGATATTTTATGAAATAAGCGAAAAAATTTTAAAGATTTTCTGATTTAAGATAATTCATTCCCAATATCTGCTCTATTTTCTGAAAAAGCGAACCGAATTTACGCAATCGTTTTCCTAATATATTTTCAATTCAAAAAAACAAACATTTTAAGTTCTTTCCTATATAATGGCTTTAATAAATGTTTGAAACCTTAAAATTTTTTTAAAAAACTTTTTAAAAAAGCTTGCAACCGTTTTCTATTTGTGCTATACTAGGCTCATAAAAGAAAACGTTTGCGTTTTCTCATTAAATTATTTTTGTTATTCTTTAGGAGGAATACACTATGTCATCTAAATTCATGAAGAGCGCTGCTGTGCTTGGAACTGCTACTCTTGCTAGCTTACTTTTGGTAGCTTGCGGAAGCAAAACTGCTGATAAGGCTGCTGATTCTGGTTCATCTGAAGCAAAAGAAATCACTTTCTACGTTGAAGACCAATACAAAGCCTACGCTGAAAAAGTTGCTGCAGCTTATGAAAAAGAATCAGGTACAAAAGTTAACATCAAATCAGGTGACCAACTTGGTGGACTTGACAAACTTTCACTTGACAACCAATCAGGTCAAGCTGCTGACGTTATGATGGCACCATACGACCGCGTAGGTAGCCTTGGTACTGACGGACAACTTTCAGAAGTTACTTTGAGCGATGGTGCAAAAACAGATGATAAAACTAAATCTCTTGTAACAGCTGCTGACGGTAAAGTTTACGGTGCTCCTGCCGTTATTGAGTCACTTGTTATGTACTACAACAAAGACTTGCTTAAAGAAGCTCCAAAAACTTTTGCTGAATTAGAAGAACTTGCTAAAGACAGCAAATACGCTTTCGCTGGTGAAGATGGCAAAACTACTGCATTCCTAGCTGACTGGACAAACTTCTACTACGCATACGGACTTCTTGCTGGTAACGGTGGTTACGTATTCGGACAAAACGGTAAAGACGCTAAAGACATCGGTCTTGCAAACGACGGTTCTATCACTGGTGTCAACTACGCTAAATCTTGGTATGAAAAATGGCCTAAAGGTATGCAAGATACTGAAGGTGCTGCAAACTTGATCCAAACTCAATTCCAAGAAGGTAAAACAGCTGCTATCATCGACGGTCCTTGGAAAGCTCAAGCATTCAAAGATGCTAAAGTAAACTACGGTGTTGCTACTATTCCAACTCTTCCAAATGGTAAAGAATACACACCATTCGGTGGTGGTAAAGCTTGGATCATCCCATCAAGCACTAAGAACCTTGAAGCTGCACAAAAATTTGTAGACTTCCTTGTTTCAACTGAACAACAAAAAGCATTCTACGATGCAACTAACGAAATCCCAGCTAACACTGAAGCTCGTTCATACGCTGAAGGTAAAAACGATGAGTTGACAACAGCTGTTATCAAACAGTTCAAGAACGCTCAACCAATGCCAAACATTTCTCAAATGTCAGCTGTTTGGGATCCAGCTAAAACAATGCTCTTTGACGCTGTAAGCGGTAAGAAAGATGCTAAGACAGCTGCTAACGATGCTGTAACATTGATCAAAGAAACAATCAAACAAAAATTTGGTGAATAATTGAATTCGTTACAAGGGGGGAGAATACAGATCCCCCTTTGATTTTATAAATTTACGAATGATTGCAGTTGCCTATCTAGTGATTGGAGACAAACTTCAATCTCGTATCCTATGAAAGGAGTATTCATGGAAAACCAACAACCTAGCAAAGCAGCCTTGCTTTCAGTGATTCCTGGGTTAGGACAGATTTACAATAAACAAAAGGCCAAAGGTTTTATCTTCCTTGGTGTAACTATCGTATTTGTTCTTTATTTCCTAGCACTTGCTGCGCCGGAATTGCACAATTTGATCACTCTTGGTGACAAGCCAGGTCGTGATAATTCCCTCTTTATGCTGATTCGTGGTGCCTTCCATTTAATCTTTGTAGTCGTTTATGTGCTCTTTTATTTCTCAAATATTAAAGATGCATATACAATCGCAAAACGTATTAACAATGGAATTCCTGTCCCACGTACTTTTAAAGATATGATCAAAGGTATTTATGAGAATGGATTCCCATACCTTTTGATTATCCCATCGTATGTAGCAATGACATTTGCAATTATCTTCCCAGTTATCGTAACCTTGATGATTGCCTTTACCAACTATGACTTCCAACACTTACCACCAAACAAATTGTTGGACTGGGTTGGCTTGACGAACTTCACTAATATCTGGAGCTTAAGTACCTTCCGTTCAGCCTTCGGTGCGGTTCTTTCTTGGACCATCATCTGGGCCTTGTCTGCTTCTACTTTGCAGATTGTGATTGGTATCTTCACAGCAATCATTGCTAACCAACCATTTATCAAAGGAAAACGTATCTTTGGTGTTATTTTCCTTCTTCCTTGGGCTGTTCCAGCCTTCATCACTATCTTGACATTCTCAAACATGTTTAACGATAGTGTCGGAGCGATCAACACTCAAGTATTGCCTATCTTGGCTAAGGTCCTTCCTTTCCTTGACGGAGCGCTTATCCCTTGGAAAACAGACCCAACTTGGACTAAGATTGCCTTGATTATGATGCAAGGTTGGCTAGGATTCCCATACATCTACGTTTTGACTTTGGGTATCTTGCAGTCGATTCCTAACGACCTCTACGAAGCGGCTTACATCGATGGTGCCAATGCTTGGCAAAAATTCCGCAACATCACTTTCCCTATGATTTTGGCTGTTGCGGCACCAACATTGATCAGCCAATACACCTTCAACTTTAACAACTTCTCTATCATGTACCTCTTCAACGGCGGAGGTCCTGGTAGCGTTGGTGGTGGAGCCGGTTCAACTGATATCTTGATCTCATGGATTTATCGTTTGACAACAGGTACATCTCCTCAATACTCTATGGCGGCAGCTGTTACCTTGATCATCTCTATCATTGTCATCTCTATCTCTATGATCGCATTCAAGAAACTACACGCATTTGATATGGAGGACGTCTAAGATGAATAACTCAATCAAACTCAAACGTAGACTGACTCAAACCCTCACTTACCTCTACTTGATTGGTCTTTCAATCGTGATTATTTATCCACTTTTGATCACCATTATGTCAGCCTTCAAGACTGGTAACGTCGTAGCTTTTAAACTAGATGCTAACGTCGACTTTAGCTTTGCCAACTTCCAAGGGCTCTTCACTGAAACCTTGTACGGCACTTGGTACCTCAACACTTTGATTATCGCCTTGATTACCATGGCTGTTCAAACAAGTATCATCGTACTTGCTGGTTATGCCTACAGCCGTTACAACTTCTTGGCTCGTAAACAAAGTTTGGTCTTCTTCTTGATCATCCAAATGGTGCCAACTATGGCCGCTTTGACAGCCTTCTTCGTTATGGCCCTTATGTTGAATGCGCTTAACCAAAGCTGGTTCCTCATCTTCCTTTATGTTGGTGGAGGTATTCCGATGAATGCTTGGTTGATGAAAGGCTACTTCGACACAGTACCGATGTCTCTTGATGAATCAGCAAAACTAGATGGTGCAGGACACTTCCGTCGCTTCTGGCAAATTGTTCTCCCACTCGTTCGCCCAATGGTGGCTGTACAAGCGCTCTGGGCCTTCATGGGACCTTTCGGAGACTATATCCTCTCTAGTTTCTTGCTTCGTGAGAAAGAATACTTTACAGTTGCCGTTGGTCTACAGACCTTTGTCAGCAATGTGAAAAACTTGAAGATTGCCTACTTCTCAGCAGGTGCTATCCTCATCGCCCTTCCAATCTGTATTCTCTTCTTCTTCCTACAAAAGAACTTTGTTTCAGGACTTACAAGTGGTGGCGACAAGGGATAATTTATCCCCGCCACCCTTTTTTCATTTTATACTTCTTCAAACCACGTCAGCTTTATCTCCAACCTCAAAGCTGTGCTTTGAGCAACCTGCGGCTAGCTTCCTAGTTTGCTCTTTGATTTTCATTGAGTATTAGCGATTGTTACTGTAAATAATATTCTTACAACAAGCAATTTATTTCCTAGACTTGAAATAAAGCACATTTCTCTATATAATAATACTCATATAGAAAACACTTTTAGAAAGATGCCTATGCTTCCATATCCATTCTCGTATTTCTCTAGTATCTGGGGATTTCGTAAGCCCCTATCAAAACGTTTCGGCCTCAACTGGTTTCAGCTTCTCTTTACGAGCATTTTCCTCATCAGTTTGTCTATGGTTCCGATTGCCATTCAAAACAGCTCACAGGAAACGTATCCACTGGATACCTTTATCGATAATGTCTACACTCCACTGACAGATGAAGCCATCATGGACTTGTCAGAGAATGCACAAATCGTTGATGGAAAGCTGAACTACTCAGGTACGAAGAATCAGCAGCCTTCTCTTTTGATTGGCCCGAGCCAAAGCAAAGAATTGCCAAAGGACTTGCAACTTCATTTTGATACGGAAGAACTCGTCATCAGTAAGGAAAGTAAGGAACTGACTCGCATTCGCTACCACGCGATTCAAACGGAGAGTTTCCAGAGTAAGGAAGATTTAACCCAGGCCATTTCTAAAGATTGGTACCAACAAAATCGGGTCTATATCAGTCTCTTTCTCGTTCTTGGTGCTAGCTTCCTCTTTGGTTTGAATTTTTTCATTGTCTCTCTTGGAGCTAGTCTTCTCCTTTATATCACCAAAAAATCACGCCTCTTTTCATTTAGGACCTTTAAAGAGTGCTACCATTTTATCTTGAACTGTTTAGGATTACCCACTCTGATTACGCTTATTTTGGGACTTTTGGGCCAAAATATGACAACGCTTATCACTGTACAAAACATTCTTTTTGTTCTTTATCTGGTCACTATTTTTTACAAGACACATTTCCGTGATCCAGATTATCATAAATAGGAGATTTTTATGCCCGTGACGATTAAAGATGTGGCTAAAGCAGCAGGTGTCTCACCTTCAACTGTTACCCGCGTCATTCAAAATAAATCAACGATTAGTGATGAAACCAAAAAACGAGTTCGCAAGGCGATGAAGGAGCTCAACTACCATCCCAACCTCAATGCTCGTAGCTTGGTAAGTAGCTATACTCAGGTAATCGGTCTGGTGCTCCCTGACGACTCGGATGCCTTTTACCAAAATCCTTTCTTCCCATCTGTTCTACGAGGGATCGCCCAAGTGGCATCTGAGAACCACTATGCTATTCAGATTGCAACTGGGAAAGATGCAAAAGAGCGACTCAAAGCTATTTCCCAGATGGTCTATGGTAAGCGTGTAGATGGTTTGATTTTCCTCTATGCCCAAGAAGAGGATCCTTTGGTTAAACTAGTAGCCGATGAGCAATTTCCTTTCCTTATCTTAGGTAAATCTCTATCTCCCTTCATTCCGCTTGTCGATAATGACAATGTCCAGGCAGGTTTTGATGCGACAGAATATTTCATCAAAAAAGGATGCAAGCGAATTGCCTTCATCGGAGGAACCAAAAAACTTTTCGTAACACAAGATCGTCTAATGGGTTATGAGTTAGCTCTTAAACAATACCAACTTCCTATTGATCCCAATCTGACCTACTTTGCGACCGAATTTCTTGAAGATAATGGTTATCGCTTTAGTAAACTTCTCTTCGAACATGATCCAAATATTGATGCTATTATTACTATTGATAGCCTTCTTGCTGCAGGGGTCTGTGATTACATCGCAAAACACCAACTGGATGTCCCTGTCCTCAGCTTTGACTCGGTCAACCCTAAACTGAACTTGGCAGCCTATGTGGATATCAATAGTTTAGAACTCGGGCGCGTTTCCTTTGAAACCATTCTCCAGATCATCAACGATGCTAAAAACAATAAACAGATTTGTTACCGCCAGTTGATTGGACACAAAATTATCGAAAAATAAAGACCAGCCCCAAGGCTGGTCTTTTGAGTATTATTAATTGTCTGTTTCTACGAATCGTCCTAGGATGTGGACATTTTCGGATACAGAGACAAAGGCTGTCGGATCGACCTGTTTCATGATGTGTTTAAAATCATTAAACTCTGCTCGTGTGATAACTGTAATCAAGACTGCTTTTCTCTCATGATTATAGGTTCCTTCTGCATCGTGGATCATGGTTGCTCCGCGGTGCAATTTTTTATGGATTTTTGCAATTACCTTGTCAGGATTATTGGTCACAATCATGGCCTGCATGCGTTTTTGCTTGGTAAAGACCGCGTCTGTCACACGACTGGAGACAAAGATAGTAATCATGGAGTAGAGGGCGTATTTCCAACCAAAGGTCAATCCTGCTATCAGCATGATGGTTCCATTTACTAGGAAAGAAATACTACCGACATTCTTACCCGTTTTCTTTCGAATGGTCAGACTGACGATATCTGTACCTCCGCTAGAAATATTGTTACGGAGCGCAAAACCAATCCCCAAGCCCATGACAACACCCCCAAAAAGAGCATTGATAATGGGATCCTCTGTCAAGGTCACAACTGGTACAAGCTGGATAAAGAGGGAACTCATGGATACTGTGATAAAGGTAAAGATTGTAAACTTATGCCCAATCTGATACCAAGCCAAAATCATCAACGGAAAATTGATAGCATAAAAGGTTAGCGATATCGGAATGTAAAAACCAAACCAGTGATTACTCAAGGCAGAGATAATCTGTGCCAGACCTGTCGCACCACTGGAGTAAACGTGCCCTGGTTGAAAAAAGAAATTGACTGCTACTGCTGACAGAAAGCCATAAACCAGAGAAGCCGATACTTTCTCATCATATTTTTCCCGAGAGATACTTTGTAAAACTCGTAAGATTTTTATCTGATAAGCAAAGCGGCGCAGATAATAGCGCCACCGCTTAATTCGTTTTGCTTGTTTCATCTTCTTCTACTTGTAAGCTGAGTTCCTCTAGTTGTTTGAGAGCGACTGTTGATGGAGCTTGAGTCATTGGGTCTGTTGCCTTATTGTTCTTAGGAAAGGCAATGACTTCACGAATATTTTCTTCTCCTGCTAAGAGCATCACAAAACGGTCAAGACCGATAGCCAAGCCACCGTGGGGTGGGAAACCATAGTCCATGGCTTCAAGAAGGAAGCCAAACTGGTCATTTGCTTCTTCAGCTGAGAAACCAAGAGCCTTAAACATGCGTTCTTGAAGGTCTTTTTGGTTGATACGAAGACTACCACCACCAAGCTCATAACCATTCAAAACGATATCGTAGGCAATGGCTCGAACCTTAGCCAAATCACCTTCTAATTCGTGAGCTGTTTCTTCCTGTGGAAGAGTAAATGGATGGTGGGCGCTCATGTAGCGACCTTCTTCTTCAGACCATTCAAACATTGGCCAATCAACCACCCAAAGGAAGTTGAACTTATCGTTATCAATCAAGCCAAGCTCTTTGGCGATACGGCCACGAAGGGCGCCTAGTGTTGCATTGGCCACTTCAAGCGTATCCGCCACAAAGAGAACCAAGTCCTTATCTTCAAGACCAAGTGCTGCAGTCAATTCTGCTTGGATACCAGTCAAGAATTTGGCAACTGGTCCGTTTAATTCTCCATCAACCACCTTAACCCAAGCAAGACCTTTGGCACCGTACTGTTTGGCTACTTCGGTCATCTTGTCGATGTCTTTACGTGAATAGTTATCCGCAGCTCCTTTGACTACAATGGCTTTAACGGCAGGTGCTTCTGAAAAGACTTTGAAATCAACACCCTTGACAACTTCTGTCAAGTCCTGAAGCAACATGTCAAAACGGGTATCTGGCTTATCAGAACCATAAAGAGACATCGCGTCATCATACTTCATACGAGGAAATGGAAGCGTCACGTCGATGCCTTTTGTTTCTTTCATCACGCGTGCAATCAAGCCTTCTGTAATATCTTGGATCTCCTGCTCCGTAAGGAAGGATGTTTCCAAGTCGACCTGAGTGAACTCAGGCTGGCGGTCACCACGCAAGTCCTCGTCACGGAAACATTTGACGATTTGGTAATAACGGTCAAAACCAGCATTCATCAACAACTGTTTTGTAATCTGTGGGCTCTGAGGAAGAGCGTAGAAATGCCCTTTATTGACACGAGATGGCACCAAATAGTCACGTGCCCCTTCTGGCGTTGATTTAGAAAGGAATGGCGTCTCCACATCGATAAACTCCAACTCATCCAAGTAGTTACGGATTGAGTGGGTCACCTTGGCACGAAGCTTAAGGTTTTCTAGCATTTCTGGACGACGAAGGTCAAGGTAACGGTAACGCAAACGTGTATCGTCATTGGCCTCAATCCCATCTTTAATCTCAAAAGGCGTTGTTTTAGCTGTATTAAGCACTGTCAAAGCTGTCACGTTTAACTCAACCGCACCAGTCGGCAATTTATCATTGGCTTGCTCACGCGCAACGACTTGACCAGTCACCTCGATAACAAATTCGCTACGAAGGCTTTCAGCTGTTGCCATAACCTCTGCAGATACTTTTTCAGGGTTGATAACCAACTGCATGATTCCTTCACGGTCACGAAGGTCGATAAAGATCAAACCACCAAGGTCACGACGACGGCTAACCCAGCCTTTCAAGGTCATTTCTTGTCCGATGTGTTCCTCACGAACACGACCAGCATACATACTACGTTTCATGTTTTCTCTCCTCTTTTATTCTGTTACTATTTTACCATAAAAGCGCAGGCACTTCATGAAAATCAGCAGAAAAGTTTGATTGTCTTTAGTAATCAAAACAAACAGACAAAAAATCCGATGAAAACGTCATCGGATTCTCTGATTATGATTCTTAACCTTTTTTACGCTTTTCAGCAATCTCAGCTGCCTTTTTAGGTAGAACAATCTCCGTCGCATAAGCTGTCGCAAAACGCAAGACACCTGCAATAGGCGCAAAGACAACCGCTAGATAGTTGTAAAAGAAGTCGCCTTTAAAGGCATAGGCAAGTGCCCCGATGATAAAGAAGAGAACGACCGCCTGTATCACTGCTAATAAAATTACTCGTTTCATGTGACCTCCTGACTCTATTATAGCATGAGTATCATCAAAAAGCCGATTAAATTATTCAAAGCGTGGAGAGAAATGCTGTAAAGAAGACCTTTTCGGTTCACATAAGCTAGACCCAAACTCAATCCCAGACTGGCATAAACTAAAAACTGTTGCAAAGTCCCTGGAAAATGAATCAAGGCAAAAAGCACACTCGATACGAGGAGAAACAGAGCTGTCTGTTTGCCGTTGTTCTGCTTAGGAAAGAGATAGCGCGCTAACATCCCTCTAAAGATGAGTTCTTCCGTCAGAGGAGCAAAGACCACTACCATAAAGAAACCAAATACAGGCTGAGCCACTGTCAGTTGAGATACGATTTGTTGATTGACTGACGGATCTTCTGGCAAAAAGAACTGGGCTGTAATCGCCACTAGCAAAACCAGAGTAGGCAACCAAATATAACGATTAAAAATCGTCGTCTGGATGCTAACCTTTTCTGTCTGATACCATCTGTAAACTCCATAAACATAGGCCCCTGACAGGACGATATAGAGTGGCAAGACTCCAAAGATTGAAGCCCCTAGGTCAAGCGCTGATAAAGCCATACTCTGAACCAGACCATAGCCAAAGTAAAAGGATAGAATAGCTAGAAGAAACCAGCCAAGATTTTTAAGTAGTTTCATAAAAGACTCCTATTTGAAATAGCGTTTCACCATAGGTAACTGCATCACATTGATATAAATATGGATAGCTCCGACAAGCAATAAGGCGAGTAACTGAATCTCTCCTGTCAGTAAGGAAAAGAGATCAATTAGAATGTAGAGACCTGGCAAGACATAGTTATTTAATTGGAATAAAATCCGAAAACTCTGTTCCAAATTAGCTTGGCGCTCCCCTTCATCGTAAGAATTGATATAGTCCAAGACATCCTTTGGTGTAGAGAAAAATGCCAAATCAAACTGACGAACAATCGAAATGGTTTTATAAAGATATTTTTGAGCATTGAAAACCAACACTAATGCCAAAAAAGAAAGAGATAAGGTTAGATTGCTTCTATTTAGTACAATCTCTTCACTTACTGAAATGAAGAAAGCCAATAAAATCGCTACGCTTGCAATATTAAAAGCAATGGTTCCAAACTCGAGATTCCGATACATTTGCACATAATAGGTTTCATTCAGATCATCATCCATTTCCTCTTGATACAAGGAGTGAAATTTTCTGCTTTTCTTTAAGAAATTGAACGTCAAAAGAATGCTAATGAAACCTATCAGTAAACAAATAGCTGATATCCAGGGTATCAAGACTTTTACATCTAACATAATTCCGTGGGATTCGGCACGTGCCTTAAAAATCCCTATAAACATGCCCAAGAAACCTCCAAAGACAACAGCTGCTAAAAACAATAATAATCCACGTTTCTTTTTCATATTCACCCTCCCTCTAAACTAAGCCAGCCAACCACTGACCAAAGGCTTTACCTGATTCAAAAATAGCTGTCAAGCCTTCTGTTCCAAGTGACACCAAAATCAAACAAACAGCAAGTAAGAGAATAGCTTGGTTTCTAGCTTTTTTTGCTCCATCCCCCAAGGGTTCATTGCCAAGCCAACCTGCTAGATAAGCATAGGCTGTAACTGTTAAAATACCAATCTCTGTAGAAGAGAGAAACAACAAAACTGTCACCAAACGAACGATATTGGCTTGAATGTTAAAATAATTTCCTAAACCTGCACAAACACCTGCAAGTGCTTTGTGTTCAGTATCGACTTGAAAACCCGCTGAAAACTCTTTCATAACTTTTCTCCTTTTTCACTTGCTAGATTTTTGAATTTCTTTTCAATCCAGTCAACTACTGGGATGAGAGCAAAGTAGGCCCAAACAAATTGGTCGCTTTGATATGGATTAAACCAGCCTAGGTCCATCCCAATCAGTAGAAATACGCTGACTAATAGAGCTATGGCAACTACATAATAGATTACTTTATACTTGTTCATCATTTTTCTCCTTTTTCTTCAACCGATTGAAAATGGACAAGAGGACTAAATTAATCCAAAACAAATACTTACTTTCAACAAAATAGAACCAACCCAGTAATGTTCCAATCATAGCAAAAGCATTCACAATAAAGGCAAAAACACTCATATAATAAATTACTTTATACTTGTTCATCACTCGTCCTCCTCTATACGAAATACCGACTCGACTGGTTCATTGAATATCTGTGAAATCTTCAGGGCAATCACAATGGACGGGGTGTATTCGTCCCGTTCTAGTAGGCTAATGGTCTGTCTGGAAACTCCTGCTAACTTGGCCAGTTCGGTTTGATTGAGACCATCGCGAGCCCGAAGCTCTTTTAAACGATTTTTAAGCATTCCTTTCTCCTTTACTCTTAACTTGCTTACATTGTAACACATCCTTTTCTTTTTGACAAGTATATTTGTCAAAAAGTTTAAGATTTTTGTCGTTTTGCAAAAGAAAAAGGTCAGGAGTAAGGTCCTGACCAGTTTTTCTACTATTAAAAGCCTAATTTTTCAAATATTTCTGAAAAGTTTTGGCTAATGGTCTCAAGTGATACTTGAACTTCTTCTCGAGTTTGGTTGTTCTTGACTGTCACTTGTCCGCTTTCGACTTCGCTCTCTCCGAGAGTGATGAGGGTCTTAGCAGCAAAGACATCGGCTGACTTGAACTGAGCTTTGAGCTTCCGATTAAGGTAATCACGCTCTGCTTTAAAACCTTGTTGGCGAAGGGCTTGTACCAATTCCAAGGCCTTGACATTTGCTCCTTCACCCAAGACTGCGATATAAACATCTAGGGCGTTTTCAATAGGAAGGGCCACACCTTGCTTTTCAAGGATAAGAAGCAGGCGCTCTACACCAAGTCCAAATCCAAATCCAGCAGTTTCAGGACCACCAAAGTAGGCAACCAAACCATCGTAGCGACCACCCGCACAGACCGTCAAGTTATTGCCCTCGATCTCAGTGATAAACTCGAAAATCGTGTGGTTGTAGTAGTCCAGACCACGCACCATATTGGTATCAATGATGTAATCTACTCTAAGATTTTCCAACATTTGACGCACAGCATCAAAGTGAGCTTGGCTTTCTTCATCAAGGAAGTCCAATATAGACGGCGCATTTTCTACTGCCACCTTGTCTTCTTTTTCCTTAGAGTCCAAGACACGGAGAGGATTTTCCTCCAAACGACGTTGGCTATCCTTAGACAAGGTCTCCTTGAGCGGTGTCAAATAGTCGATCAAGGCTTGACGGTAGGCTGCACGGCTCTCAGGATTTCCGAGAGTGTTGAGGTGTAGTTTGACACCTTGAATGCCGATTTCTTTCAAGAAATGAGCTGCCATAGCGATGGTTTCCACATCGGTAGCTGGATTGCTAGAGCCAAAGCACTCGACACCAATCTGGTGGAACTGGCGCAAACGACCTGCCTGTGGACGCTCATAACGGAACATAGGGCCCATGTAGTAGAACTTACTTGGCTTTTGCACTTCTGGGGCGAAGAGTTTATTTTCCACATAGGAACGAACAACGGGCGCAGTTCCTTCTGGACGGAGGGTAATATGGCGATCACCCTTGTCATAAAAATCGTACATTTCCTTGGTTACGATATCGGTTGTATCCCCGACAGAGCGACTGATAACCTCGTAATGCTCAAAAATAGGCGTACGCACTTCTGCGTAGTTATAGCGCTTGAAAATCTCACGGGCAAAGCCCTCAACGTACTGCCACTTGGCAGACTCAGCAGGTAGAATATCCTGTGTTCCTTTTGGTTTTTGTAATTTCATAGGGAATCCTCTTTAAACTTAATAGTCTTATTTTACCATAAATAGAGGGATTAAAACAGTGAGAGGAGAAAATCGCAAGAGAGTCTTTTCAGAAAATTCATCAAAAACTTGCCAAATTGTCAGAATTATGAGAAAATAGAGGATATTTATCACGTGGAGGGACTGTAATGAGAGAGGATATCAAAATCAATGACCGTGCTTTGGCCTTGCAAGACCAAATTATCGAAAAACTAGAGAAGGTTTTTGATACAGATGTGGAATTGGATGTTTACAATCTAGGACTGATTTATGAAATCAATCTGGATGAAACGGGTCTCTGCAAGATTGTCATGACCTTCACTGACACCGCCTGCGATTGCGCCGAAAGCCTGCCTATCGAAATCGTTGCAGGTCTAAAACAAATCGAGGGTATCGAAGATGTCAAGGTTGAAGTTACCTGGTCTCCCGCTTGGAAGATTACACGAATCAGTCGCTACGGCCGTATTGCCCTTGGACTGCCACCTCGTTAATGAGGCAAATCACTTTTGAAGTTAAAAAGAAGCAAGCCGAAAATGGCTTGCTTTTTGAGTTTATTTTTTACCTGACTTGTCCATATTCCAGAAGTCTGTCACAGCTCCGCGAGAAGCGGATGATACGATGTGGGCATATTTACCGAGGACACCACGGCTATAGAGTGGTGGCAAGGTTGTTTCTGCCTTGCGTTTTTCAAGTTCTTCTTCGGATACAGCCATAGAAATTTCTTTAGTATCTTGATCTACCGTAACGATATCGCCTGTACGGAGGTAGGCAATCGGTCCACCATCCTGAGCTTCAGGTGCGATATGTCCAACAACCAGACCATAAGTACCACCAGAGAAGCGTCCGTCTGTCAAGAGGGCAACCTTGTCTCCTTGACCTTTACCAACGATCATGGATGAAAGTGAGAGCATCTCAGGCATACCAGGACCACCCTTAGGTCCAACAAAACGAACAACGACAACATCGCCATCAACGATTTCATCTGTCAGAACGGCCTGAATCGCATCTTCTTCTGAGTCAAAGACCTTAGCAGGTCCAACGTGACGACGCACTTTAACACCTGATACCTTGGCAACCGCACCGTCAGGGGCAAGGTTCCCGTTCAAGATGATAAGCGGACCGTCTGCACGTTTTGGATTTTCAAGTGGCATAATGACTTTTTGGCCTGGTGTAAGGTCTGCAAAGTCAGCCAAGTTTTCAGCGACTGTCTTACCAGTACATGTGATGCGGTCGCCATGAAGGAAACCATTTGCCAAGAGGTATTTCATAACCGCAGGCACACCACCGACTTCATAGAGGTCTTGGAAGACATACTGACCAGATGGTTTCAAGTCGGCCAAGTGAGGCACACGTTCTTGGATTGTATTGAAGTCCTCAAGGGACAAATCAACATTAGCCGCATGGGCAATAGCAAGCAAGTGAAGAGTGGCATTTGTAGAACCACCGAGAGCCATAGTTACAGTGATGGCATCTTCAAAGGCTTCACGAGTCAAGATATCAGATGGTTTGAGACCAAGCTCCAGCATCTTAACAACAGCACGTCCTGCTGCTTCGATATCTTCTTTCTTGTCAGCTGATTCAGCTGGGTGAGATGAAGAGCCTGGCAAGCTCATCCCTAGAACTTCGATAGCAGTCGCCATGGTATTAGCTGTGTACATACCACCACAACCACCAGGGCCAGGACAGGCATTACATTCAAGACGTTTCACGTCCTCAGCTGTCATGTCACCGTGGTTCCATTTTCCGATTCCCTCAAAGACAGAAACCAAGTCAATGTCTTTGCCATCAAGATTTCCCGGTGCAATGGTTCCACCATAGGCGAAAATAGCTGGAATATCCATATTGGCAATGGCAATCATAGAACCAGGCATGTTCTTGTCACAGCCACCGATAGCGACAAAGGCATCCACGTTGTGACCACCCATCGCAGCCTCAATAGAGTCCGCAATGATATCACGAGATGTCAAAGAGAAACGCATACCAGGCGTTCCCATGGCAATCCCGTCGGCTACCGTAATGGTTCCAAACTGCACAGGCCAAGCACCAGCAGATTTAACACCTTCTTTAGCCAATTTCCCAAAGTCATGCAAGTGAATATTACACGGTGTGTTTTCCGCCCAAGTCGAAATGACCCCAACAATCGGTGTTTCAAAGTCCTTATCTGTCATACCAGTCGCACGAAGCATGGCACGGTTAGGTGATTTTACCATGCTGTCATAGATGCTGCTGCGGTGACGTTTATCTAATTCTGTCATTCAAGTCCCTCCCATTTCAGTTTGTTCCATTATAGCACAATTTTCACATGAATAACAGAAGAAAATTTTTAAATTTTCGGACAATTCAACAGTATACGATAAAAAAATACAACTTTTTTTGTCAAGTAACTTTACTTTACAAAAAAGTTTTGATATACTATTAAAGTTGATGAAGATCAAACCTAATTGAATTTATATCTTAAAAGGAGAAAAACGAAATGGCAGTACCTGCACGTCGCACTTCAAAAGCGAAGAAAAACAAACGTCGTACACACTACAAAGTAACAGCTCCATCTGTAAACTTTGACGAAACTACTGGAGATTACTCACGTTCACACCGTGTATCACTTAAAGGATACTACAAAGGACGTAAGATCGCTAAAGCTGCATCAGCTGAATAATAGAAGGGAGATACCATGCGCGTAAATATTACACTTGAACACAAAGAATCTGGTGAACGCTTGTACCTTACTTCTAAAAACAAACGTAACACTCCAGACCGTCTTCAATTGAAGAAATACTCACCAAAACTTCGCAAACACGTTGTGTTTACAGAGGTGAAATAGGGATTCACTACACGTCAATAGATGTGAGGAACCTTGATTTTAAGCGATTCTTGAAATTCTAAATTTCACTACATTGCAATATAAATCAACCGAATCACTACCTTTTTCACTACCTTTTTTGAAATAAGAATAATGATTCGGATATGTAAAAGAAGAGGAGCTTTATTGTGAAGCTCCTCTTTTTTATTTGTTCTTTTACTTACAAATCGTAAGACCTGGTTTGGAAAGTATGGATTTCAGTTGGACTAAAAACAGCGTAATATAACGGCTTTTCAGAACTATATCTACTAATTAATTTCATAAAATATGAATCATTATTTTTTAAATAGGGGAATAGTTTAGGTCTGTAAGAATTAACTTATACACTTACAAGGTTTATTCTGATCGACTTTATAACTGTCTACGAAAAAAAGACAGAAATGAGAGATTGAGTGTGGGGAAAAAACTATTAGGTGTAGTTTCAATACTTCTACTAATGCTTTTGCTTATATTTAATGCAAGTAAATAGTCAATTCGTCCGAGCATTTCCTTCTCCATCTCCGTAGCAGAAAGTTGAGTTTATTTAACAAACTGATAAAATAATAGAGAAACTAGTTATTTCGAGGCCCAATCATGAACCTATCAAACGTATTTCAAAAATTATCCCCAAATACTCCCATCTTACAAGCTACCTTTGGTCTGGAGCGCGAATCTCTACGAATCAATACTGAAGGCCGTGTCGCTCAAACGCCACACCCTGAAAAATTGGGTTCTCGCAGTTTCCATCCCTATATCCAGACAGATTATAGCGAACCTCAACTAGAGCTCATTACACCGGTAGCACAGTCGACCACGGAAGCTCGTCGCTTCCTCGGGGCCATCACCGATGTGGCTATTCGCTCAATGGATAAGTCAGAATATCTTTGGCCTTTATCCATGCCACCTGTGATTGTAGAAGAAGAGATTCAGATTGCCCAGTTGGAAAGTGACTACGAGTATCAATACCGAGTTGGTTTGGCAGAACGCTACGGCAAATTGCTCCAGTCCATATCTGGAATTCACTATAATTTTGAACTCGGCAAAGATCTGACCCAGCAGCTCTTTGAAGTCAGTGACTATGACGATTTACTGACCTTCAAGAATGCCCTCTATCTCAAGTTAGCTCAGAACTTCTTGTGTTATCGCTGGCTCTTGACCTACCTTTACGGAGCAAGCCCGCTAGCAGAAAAAGGGTTTTTGACAGATGAAATTGGTTGCGTGCGGTCGATTCGTAACTCCAACTACGGCTATGTCAATGCCCCCGATGTTCACATTTCCTTCTCTTCACTGGAGCAATACGTGACCGACATCGAAAACGCTGTTGGATCTGGGCAACTGTCCTCTGAAAAAGAATTTTACTCTGCCATCCGTTTACGCGGTGCTAAGACTAGCCGGGACTTTTTGACTAAGGGCATCTCCTATCTAGAGTTCCGCAACTTTGACCTCAACCCCTTTGAGCCACTGGCAATCAGCCAAGAAACACTAGACACCACCCACCTCTTTGCACTCGCACTCTTGTGGCTAGACGACATGGAGCAAGTCGACGAAGAATTGGCAGTAGCTGCTACTCTCAACAACCAAATCGCTCTCAGCCATCCCCACACACCACTTCCTAAAGAGGCTGACCCTAAACCTATCGTGACAGCCATGAAGGGCATCGTCGCTCACTTTGGACTGGATGACTATTATAGCCAGCTTATCACTAAGGTGGAGGCCTCTCTTCTTGATCCACGTTTGACCCTTTCTGGAAAAATAGCAGAGCAGGTTGAAGAAGGGTCCCTTGAAAAATTTGGCCAACAACAAGGACAAGCCTTTCATGACTATGCTTGGACAGCACCTTATGCCCTCAAAGGCTATGAAAACGTGGAACTCTCCACCCAAATGATTCTCTTTGACGCCATTCAGCTGGGCTTGAACGTAGAAATTTTAGATGAGGAAGACCAATTTCTCAAACTCTGGCATGGTGACCATGTGGAGTACATTAAAAATAGCAACATGACATCCAAAGATAACTACGTAATTCCACTGGCCATGGCTAATAAGGTTGTGACCAAAAAGATTTTGGACAAGGCTGGTTTTCCAGTACCTGCGGGAGCAGAATTTGCTAACAAGGACGATGCCTTACGGTACTACGGACAAATAGCCAACTCTGCTATTGTTGTCAAACCCAAATCCACCAACTTCGGTCTGGGCATTTCCATCTTCCAAGAGTCAACAAGCCTTTCTGGCTATGAAAAAGCCCTAGACATCGCCTTTTCGGAAGATAGCCATGTGCTAGTCGAGGAGTTTGTGGCAGGGACCGAGTACCGTTTCTTTATCTTGGATGGAAAATGCGAGGCTGTCGTGCTCCGCGTTGCGGCCAATGTCGTAGGCGACGGAAGCTCAAGCATCCGAGAATTAGTCGAAAAGAAAAACCAAGACCCTCTGCGTGGTCGCGACCATCGCTCACCTCTTGAAATCATCAATCTGGGTGATATTGAATTACTCATGTTGGAACAGCAGGGTTACACACCTGATACAGTCTTGCCTAAAGGTAGCCAAACCTTTCTGCGTGGTAATTCTAATATCTCAACTGGAGGCGACTCCATTGACATGACTGACCAGATGGGCGAGAGTTACAAACAACTAGCTGCCGATATGGCGACTGCTATGGGGGCTTGGGCCTGTGGAGTCGATTTGATTATCCCAGACTACACCAAGCCTGCTAGTAAGGAGCTACCAAATTGCACCTGTATCGAACTCAACTTCAATCCTGCCATGTACCTGCACGCCTATACTTACGTAGGGCCAGGACAACGTATCACACCGAAAATTTTACGGAAGTTGTTTGGAGAGATATGAGAATAAGATCAGAGATTTTCTGAGCTTACTTTTTTATATTTGATAAATGGTAAAATATAGTGCAACAAAAAACTCATAGAGCCCAATCTCGTGTAAACTGTAAGTAACCACACTAAACAGAACACGGGAGAAATCTATAAGCTACCATCATATTACCATAATTGAGCGAATTAAGATAGAGACTTACCTAGAATTAGGTCTCAAACCCTGCCAAATAGCTAGAAAATTAGGCGTTCACAAATCAACCTTCTCAAGAGAATTAAGTGTGGTAATGACACTTACTCTGCACAAGCAGCACAAACACACAATGAACAATTGGCGAAGCAGAAGGGAAGAAAATCGAGTTAGACTCCTGTGAATTGAAGTAGGAAATTAAAGAGCGATTACAATCTTCATGGTCTCCTGAACAAATTTGTAGTCGTTATCAACTTGAAAATAGGTCCATGGTGTCCTTCAAAATCCAATTTGTAAAATTAAGCTAGAAAAAAAGCATCTCGTATTTTTGATACGAAATGCTTTTAATAAATGTAAATAAGTTTTAACGTTTACTAAATTGTGACGCTTTACGGGCCTTTTTCAAGCCTGGTTTGGAAAGTATGAATTTCAGTTGGACTAAAAACAGCGTAATATCAAGACTTTTCTCCGCTTTTATAAAAGCTTTTTTCCAATCAAATTCAACTAATTTTATCCGAATGGTGTGGATTTTACCCCCAAAATTACAGAGAATGGAGCTGATAAACACTAAACGTTCACACCATTAGTTAAATGATTTTTTGTTCATCATTTTTCTTAGATGATAGAACTTCTAATTTATTTCTTATTCAAGCAAAAACAACCTGCTATAAGTAAGAAAGAGGAAGATACAAGAAAAACACGGCGTAAAAACCGATTCAGTTCATTGTCCTCAGTCCTTGTCTGCCTCAATTTCTTTTACGATGTCATCTTGTGAATCTTTTTCAGAGAGTTTTTGATCGATATACTTGTCAATGTTTTCATAAAATTCCTTGGTCGCTTCACTATCTAATGTTGGCGAGTTCTGAACTTGATTCACTTTCAATTGAACAGATTGAATACCGTAAGAGGCTTGTTTTTGGTGGAGTGTTTCTAATTCTTCTTCTGAAATCGGATCTCCAACAACCGTCAAGACCAATTCATTGTTACTTGACTTGTAGACTTGATTAATAACCGTATAATTGGCGAACTCTTTTCCTACAAACTGTTTGATCCCTTCTTTGCGCGCTTGTTCTATTGTCAGAGTAACTGCCGAATAGCTAGCTGGAAGAATCAACAATACAATCAAAGAAATCAAGCCAATTCTCATTTTAATGCTCAGCTCTTTAAATGAAGTTAAAGGAGATTTTCTCATCAAAATTCTTGTTCCAACAATGTTGGCTAGCATGATAAAGACACAGTTGATCAAGAAAAGATAGAGAGCCCCCAATAAAAATCGTACATTCCCATTAGCTAAACCATAGCCAGCAGTACAGATAGGCGGCATCAAAGCTGTAGCAATGGCTACTCCTGGCACGATATTGTTTGCTTCTTTTTTCCTTGAACCGATCACACCAGCAATCCCACCAGCAATAGCAATGAGAACATCCCAAATGGTTGGAGAGGTTCGTGCGATCAACTCGCTACTTGCATAAGACAAGGGAGAAATCCAGAAATACAGAGTCGAGACAAGCAAACTGACCAACACTTGAGTCAATAAAACCTCTAGAGATTGCTTGATTAAACGCGTATCAAAAATAGCTAAACCGAATCCCAGTCCAACAATCGGTGTCATGAGAGGTGAAATTAACATGGCTCCAATAATAACAGCTGTTGAATTCATATTTAGTCCGATAGAGGCAATAAAAATTGCACACATCAAAATCGCTGTATCTCTCAATCGAACATGAAGGTCATCGTATAATTTCTCACGGTATTCCCGTGTTGAATAATTGGCAGTCATTTGTCCTCTCCTCTTTCCTTATTTAAATTGGTATAATAATTAAAAATAACAGCTGATAAACAGCCAAAAAATATGAGCCCATAAATCGTCAAGAAGACACTGGTAATCCTTCCAATCAAGGTCACAGCTAGGAGATCCCCGTAGCCGACAGTCGTCGAAGTCACAAAAGCATACCAAAGACCGTCTCCGTAATTTGTGATAGCAGGTTCAACTAGGAAAAGCACGCCTCCTGACCCAAAAACAAAGGTCACAAAACTCAGAGCAAACCGAGTAAAACCCGTAACCTGCATAATATGCCATAACATTTTTAAACGTTTCATTTGTTCTCCTTATTCATACTAGCTCCTGACCGAGCCGTTTTTTTCCAATAATCAAAGTGAAGATAGGACATGATCTCCATCAGAGAAAGATAGACAAACTGATAGATCTGATTTAAGCTGATTATCAACTGATATTGTTTGAAAAATGACTGGAAGAAAGACCAGATATGACTGTCTTGAATCAGTCCCTTCTTAATATCAGACAGGATATTAGCTAAAGCTCCCAAGGACTGAAACGGTAAATCCTTGACATTTATATAGATCCGGTCCACCACATCATTCAGACTGGTATCTTGGATGGCATGAAATTCTCCAAAGAGAACTCCTGCCGCTCCAAGAGTAGAAACAAATTCCACCAAATAATTTCTGAGGAAATTTTCTCAACCTTTTCCCATAATGTGTTTAGTGCCATCCATAACGATCCCAACCAGAAAAAGGAAAGAAAATAAGCAAAGAAATTTTGCCGTAAATCCCAAAAAGCTTGAAGACTTGGTGTCGTTGGTTTTTCTAACTCTAAAATCAAAATGGTCATAATAATTGCTAGAACAGCATCTGTCAATGCAATTAATCTATCTTTCTTCATCAGATTACGTTGCCTTTCATTTTGTAGTATTCTATCTCATCGTATAATATTTATTAATCTTAAATATTGGATAGTCACTTCATATTTTGAGTACAAACAAGATACACTAAAAAGCATGTATCTGTCATATTTTATTTAACTTTAGAAATATTCATCCATCTAATCAATAAATATATCATATTTCACAATAAATGACTACTATCAAAGATACATTTTCTTTCAGATTTCTCCCTTTTAAACTTGGCTAACTTGACCTGCATTACCTAGGTCGCTTTGCTTTAAATTATACTTTTTTCTTAAAGATTTGCTACGAGTAGTCTTTCATGTGAGTAATTTTTATCAAAAAATTTCATAGATAAGTCCTATATATAATCATGATAAAGTAGTAAAAATAGTTGTTATCCTAGTTGATTAA
>NZ_JALDUB010000006.1:46191-61934 GCF_023109195.1 Streptococcus oralis | reverse complement strand
ACTTATATTCAAATGAAACGAATTGCTGTCGGAACCTTTGAAAATACCTATGTAAATACTGTGAACAAAGTTGCTTATGCTTCAAATACAGTTCGCACGACAACGCCAGAACCTAAGAAACCAGAGGAGCCAACAACTCCTACTCCAAATCCAAAAGGGAATCCTACTCTACCTCAAACAGGTACAAATGATTCAAGCTACATGCCATATCTTGGTCTAGCAGCTTTAGTAGGAGTTTTAGGACTTGGTCAGTTGAAACGTAAAGAAGATTAAAGCAACTAAGCTCTGAATTTAAATAGAAAAGAGGAACTCTGTTTCCTCTTTTTTGTACCCCTAAATTAAAAACGCTTCCTATTGATTTTCACTCATAAAATCAACTAATTTATGTTAAAATGGTAGTAGAAAGTTGAGATTATGAGTTATTTTAAAAAATATAAATTTGATAAGTCACAGTTCAAGCTTGGTATGCGAACCTTCAAAACAGGGATTGCCGTATTTATAGTTCTCTTGATTTTTGGTTTTTTTGGCTGGAAGGGGCTTCAAATCGGAGCATTGACAGCAGTCTTCAGTTTACGAGAGAGCTTTGATAAGAGCGTCCATTTTGGAACTTCGCGTATCTTAGGAAATAGTATTGGCGGTTTTTACGCCCTTGTCTTTTTCCTCTTAAACACTTTATTTCATGGAGCCTTTTGGGTAACTTTACTAGTTGTTCCGATTTGCACCATGTTAACCATTATGACAAATGTCGCCATGAACAACAAGGCAGGAGTTATCGGTGGTGTAGCGGCTATGTTGATCATTACCCTATCAATACCGAGCGGAGAAACATTTTTGTACGTGTTTGCACGTGTATTTGAAACATTTATGGGAGTTTTTGTCGCAATCCTTGTAAATTATGATATTGAGCAACTGAAACTCTTTTGGGAGAAAAAAAGAAAATAATGTTACATTTTATGACATTATTCGTTGACGTATGTCTTTTTTTAGACTATAATAGACAGGAAGAAGGAAATTGTAAATGAAGGAAAGAGAATTTCGCCGAAATATGGCTGTTTTTCCTATCGGCAGTGTTATGAAATTGACCGATCTCTCAGCGCGTCAGATTCGTTATTATGAAGATCAAGAGTTGATCAAACCTGATCGAAACGAAGGGAACCGTCGCATGTATTCGTTGAATGACATGGATCGTCTGCTTGAAATCAAAGATTATATCTCTGAAGGTCATAATATTGCTGCGATTAAGAAAAAATATGCTGAACGCGAGGCGAAGTCCAAGAAAGCCGTGAGTCAGACGGAAGTGCGTCGCGCACTTCACAATGAACTCCTCCAGCAGGGGCGCTTTGCTTCAGTACGGTCACCCTTTGGTCGCGGTTAGGCAATCGCAAGTAGTCATATATATTAAGGAGAAAACCCATGCCAATCACAGCTGCAGATATTCGTCGTGAAGTCAAGGAAAAAAATGTTACCTTTATTCGTCTCATGTTTTCAGATATCCTGGGGACGATGAAAAACGTCGAAATTCCTGCTACAGATGAACAGTTAGATAAGGTCTTGTCAAATAAAGCCATGTTTGATGGATCTTCTATTGAAGGTTTTGTACGTATTAATGAGTCAGATATGTACTTGTACCCAGACTTGGATACATGGACAGTCTTCCCTTGGGGAGATGAAAATGGAAGTGTTGCAGGTTTGATCTGTGATGTCTATACAACAGAAGGCGAACCCTTTGCAGGTGACCCACGTGGTAATCTGAAGCGTGCACTTCGTCATATGGAAGAAGTAGGATTCAAATCCTTCAACCTTGGTCCAGAGCCAGAATTCTTCCTATTTAAGTTGGATGAAAATGGCGACCCAACACTTGAAGTGAATGACAAGGGTGGCTACTTTGATTTGGCGCCTACTGACCTTGCGGACAATACACGTCGTGAAATCGTGAATGTCTTGACCAAAATGGGATTTGAAGTAGAAGCGAGTCACCACGAGGTTGCGGTTGGACAACATGAAATTGACTTCAAGTATGATGAAGTCCTTCGTGCCTGTGACAAGATTCAAATCTTTAAGCTCGTAGTAAAAACCATTGCTCGTAAACACGGTTTGTACGCAACCTTTATGGCAAAACCAAAATTTGGTATTGCTGGATCAGGTATGCACTGTAATATGTCCTTGTTTGATGCAGAAGGAAACAATGCCTTCTTTGATCCAAATGATCCAAAAGGAATGCAGTTGTCTGAAACGGCCTACCATTTCCTTGGCGGTTTGATCAAGCATGCTTACAACTATACTGCTATCATGAACCCAACAGTTAACTCATACAAACGTTTGGTTCCAGGTTATGAAGCACCTGTTTACATTGCTTGGGCTGGTCGTAACCGTTCGCCACTTGTGCGCGTGCCGGCTTCACGTGGTATGGGAACTCGTCTTGAGTTGCGTTCAGTGGACCCAATGGCAAACCCATACATCGCTATGGCGGTTCTTTTGGAAGTTGGTTTGCATGGTATTGAAAACAAAATCGAAGCACCAGCTCCTATCGAAGAAAATATCTACATCATGACAGCAGAAGAGCGTAAGGAAGCTGGAATCACTGATCTTCCATCAACTCTTCACAACGCTTTGAAAGCTTTGACTGAGGATGACGTGGTCAAGGCAGCCCTAGGTGAACACATCTACACTAGCTTCCTTGAAGCGAAACGTATCGAGTGGGCCAGCTATGCAACCTTTGTTTCACAATGGGAAGTTGATAATTATCTTGATTTGTATTAAGAACATAAAAAAGATTATCTAATTGGATAATCTTTTTTATTTTTGCAAATTTTTAAATGGATTTTGTTGCTATTTTTAGTATAGTTATTATATAGAAAAATAGGAAATAAGAAAAAGTTGATTATGCATTAAAAAGAAATAATATTCTGAAAATACTTAGAAAATAACATACGAGCATTTTCATTATACCTATTTAATGCTTTAGTATAGCAGGGTTTGCAAGGGAAAGAAAAAAGTTTACATTTTGACAACATATTTCTTGAAATACTAATTAGTAAATGATAAAATGTTTTTTGGAATGGATGAGTTTCGGAGAGTTTATAAATTATTTACTATATTATTTACTCAAGTTCTACTCGCCATATTTCATTAAAAAGGAAAGGAGATTCTATGCAAAAAGATAAGTGGTGGCTTCCGTTTTTAGCAGTGGGAGTCATCATTGGATTGTCGGTGGGTTTGATTTATTATACTAGACCCGCTAAGGACGGAGAAGTAGGGACTTCATCAGTTTCGCAATCAACTTCAAGTGCTGAGAACAATACTGCCTTGAGTCTAAAAGGTCAACAACTTTCAGAATTTAAAATGACTTCTCAAGACGGTAAATTGGTTGCCAGTTCAGAGCTGTATGATAAACCTATGTTAATTGTCGAATGGGCTAGTTGGTGTCCTCATTGTCAGAAACAACTACCCATTGTTCAGCAGATGTATGAAAAGTATGGTGAACAGATCAATTTTGTTTTACTGAATATGAACGAACCTGGTAAAGAAACAAAGGAGAGTGCTGATCGATACATTAAGGAAAAAGGATACACTTTCCCTTATTACTATGACGAAGATCAATCAGCGGCAGATCTATTACAGGTTCAGACCATACCAAGTATGTATTTTGTAACCAAAAAGCAAGAAGTAAAAAATGTATTGGTTAATCATTCCGATGCGGAAAGCTTTTCTAAAGAGTTGCAAACACTACTCAACTAACATATATCTACTATAGAAAAGGGGGAAGAAGAAATCACAATAGGATTTCAGAAATAGCAATGAGAGATTTCATTAAAAAGGTCTCCATATTGTTTATCATTTTATTTTTATCTGTTCCATTAGCCTTAATGGGACAGCTGCTTGGTAGTGCTGCAGCAAATGAAGGCGGTAGTGCTATTGAAGTAGGTGGAAATACAAAGATAACACAAAATGGATGTTCCCGTAAAATTGAAAAAACAGAGAAGATTGCTTGGTCAGTTCCAAGACAGCCTATTGACCTTGTTATCTTGCAGGATGCGAGTGGATCGTTTAGTAAAACAATTCCAAATGTTAAGAATGCTTTGAAACGATTGACAACGTATGTCAATGCAGAAGACTATGATGAGAAAAATCCTCACTTGGTTAAAACGAACGAAGAAAAAACAACAGACCGAGTATTTGTTGCCTCATATCAGGGGTTGGATCAAGTTCGTTACTTTAACAGCGACGATTTTACAGGTCAGCCTAATGTATACACCGATCCGGATACAACAGGGAAACACTATACCTATGGGAATAGTGGTTTAACTAGCAATCAACAAACAATTCATGGCTTTATTGATAATATTGCTGTTGAAGGTGGTACCCCAACTGTTCCTGCGATTGATGATACGATTGCAGCATACAACAGAGTTAAAGGGAATATGGAAAACGGTCGTAAGACAGTCTTTCTTTTAATTACTGATGGTATTGCAAATGGTTATCGTCCTCAAGGAAGTAACAATGTCGTTATGGACAAGAGCTGGACTCGTAATTCAGCCCTCCAACGTGCTTGGGGAGTCGATAGCTATCCTGAAGCATCACAGGATATTGTGGGTCGTGCAAATGAACTTAAAGCGGCGGGAGATAAACTGAAAGCGACTGTAGGAGATAAGGGCTCGGTTGTTATTGGTTTCTGGGAACGTGTAGAAGGATTTACTGAGAAGTATTACCAATACGGAGATGCCTATCTAAACGGATTTGGAAATGCACTAAATATTGGTGATAATCGTTCTGTCCAAACTATTTTCCATGAAGCTTTGCAATCAATGGCTTCTCCAGATAAGGAAGTGAATGGTAAGAATACTTCCTTCTATGTTAATGAACAAAGTGACATTACTAGATTTTCAAATCGAATTTTGGAATCTGTAATGGCGGCCTTAATCAAGGAAGATATCACTGGTGAGTTTGATATTACACCAGGTTACAAAGTTGATGCCATCCGTATCAATGGTAAGAAAATTGTGTCGGAAGTCAAAGACTCGACAAAAGAAGTTCGTGGTAAAATTACACAAAACGGAGATAAAGTTACTATCTCTGTACCAGAGAGTGTCTTTAACCCAGGTGACAATAAATTTGACTACGATTTGAGCAAGGAAGCTCACGCTGAACAAGTTGATGAGGATGATGAACAAGATCCTCCTGCAGACTATCAGCCTGTTAAAGAGAAAGTTCCAGTTCCTGAATTGACTGGTAAGTTTAAAGTTGGTAACTTTGAAACCCAAACAATCGGTGGACACAAAGAAGAAGTAGAAGTTCAAAAGCTAGAATACTGTTACCCAAGTGCTACTAAGAAAATTGTAGACCAAGATCAAAGCAATGATACTGGTACTATTGAAGATCCGCTTCAATTAACCAAAAAACCATCCTATGCAGCGAACTTGTCTGCCAAAGATGAAACATTTACTTATACAGTAGATTACAACTTCAACAACGCTCCATATGAGTTCAAGAAAAATGTTATGCTGACTGACCCTCTTGACTATCGTTTAGAAGTTGTAGGTCATCATGCTTCTGGACCACAAGGTCAAATCTTGACTCGTGTAGTGAAACAAAATGACGATCTCGGAAACGAACGTGATGTTGTTGTTGCTGATGTACCAAGTGTGAATGGTTATGAATACTTAGTGCTTCAAAAAGCTAAAATGACCATTACCGTTCGCTTGAAGGAGCAATATCGCAATAATCAAGCGAGCAAAGAATTTATGGCCCTTCTTCAGGATAATGATGGTTTCGGTTTGCTGAACCAGGGTAATATCATGTGGAATGGTGAGGATAATAATCCTGATCCAAGTAACCATGCTAAAACAGCTGACAAACCAAGTACAATTCGACGCTCAAACCCAGTCTATGTCAAACCACCAGTCGAGACAGAAGTTACAAAGAAGGTCAATGATAAGGAACATGAAAATCTTAAGAAAGAAGAAGAACTCTTCGAGTACAAGGTGACTGTTCCATGGCCAGGCATTGCAGATACATTCAGCCTTACGGATACAGTTGTTTCAGAGTTGGAAGTTCAGGCAGATAGCTTGAATGTAAAACTTGGTGAAAAAGATAATACTGAGTTGAAAACTGCTACAAAAGTTGAAGGTCAAACTGTTTCACTGACTCTTGATAAAACTCAACTTGAAAAAATCTCACGTAAGGTAACGCGTCGTAAAACTAAAGATGTTCAATACCTTGAATTGACCTTCAAGGCTAAGATTCGTCCGGGTGCTGACCTTTCTAAATATAAGGAAGATGGTCAAATTAAAGTACCTAACACGGCAGATGTTGCCTTGAATGATATCAAGAAAACATCGAATAAAGTAACGGTTACCCCACCAAAACCACAAGAACCTTCTATTGATAAGAAGATTAATGAGAACTTGGATAGCTTCCAAACGTTTGATGGGCAACCATACAACTACAACATTACAACAGCAGTACCAAGTGATGTTGCCAATTACAAGAAATTTGTGATTCGTGATACACTGGATGCTAATTTGGAACTTGCAGGCGACGTAAGTATTAAAGGTTCTGCAGCGGCCCTCTTTGATATCCACACCAATGGCCAAGAGATTACGGCAACGGTGAAGGATGGTCAGTTTGGTGAACTTGCAAAATACTCAACTGTTGAACTAGTCATTCCTGCAAAAGTTAAAAATGATGTGACAGGTACAACCATTGAAAACAAGGCTTCTATTTCCTTTACAAATGAGAATAATGTAGAGAAAGAAGTTGAATCGAAACCTGTCACCGTAACGCCACCTCCTGTAACGAAGAAGATCAATGAAACCCTTGATCACTTAGATATCGCGACAGGTCAAGCGTATAACTACAACATTAAGACAAAACTTCCAACAGATATTACAGATTACAAGAAATTTGTGATTACAGATACACTTGAAGGAGATTTGTCAGTTATCAATGAAACTTCAAGCAAACCAGTTATCAAAGGAGCAGCTGCAGCCTTCTTCGATGTAACAGTTGAGGGTCAAACCGTGACTGCAACGATGAAGGACTTTGCGAACGCTACAGCTCTTGCTGGTCAAGAAGTGGAATTGATTATTCCGGCTAAGATCAATGATGGAGTGAGTCGTATCAACATTCCAAATACTGCGAAGTTCAGCTTCACAGATAAGAACGATCATAGCGGAGAAAAAGAAACGAAACCTGTCACCGTAACCCCTCCATCAGAACCAGGTGTTGATAAGAAAATCAACGAAACACTGACAGAGGCAACAATCGGTGCGGAAACCGACTTTACTTATAATATCAAAGCGAAATTGCCAAATGATATTACAACGTACAAGTCTTTCGTTGTAACGGATACCTTGGATGAGAACTTGACTCCAGGTCAAGCTGAAATCAAGGGAGCGGCAGCGAAATTCTTCGATGTAACAGTTCAAGGTCAAACCGTGACTGCAACGATGAAAGATTTTGCGAATGCGGGTGACTACGGTAACCAAGAAGTAGAACTCGTGATTCATGCCAAAGTGAAGAAAGGCTCAACTGTTCCATCTATTGAGAACAAAGCTAAGATTACTTACACCAACAAGAATGACCAACAAGGTGAGAAAGAAACCAAGCCGGTCACTGTTACACCACCACCAATCACGAAGAAGGTGAATGGTCAGGAACACGCAGATCTTGGTAAGTTATCAGAAATCTTTACTTATACGATTGACTCAACGGTTCCACATGTGGCAGATAGCTTCACCATTTCAGATGATATCGTCAAAGAATTGGCATTTGAAGGAGAAGCAACGGTCACTGTTGATGGCCAAGCTGTTCAAGACCTCACTGTAACAACAGAAGGTCAACGTTTGACGGTCACATTTGGTAAAGAGCAAGTGAAACAATATGCTGGTAAAGCAGTCCAAGTTTCATTTAAGGCTAAGGTGAAGGAAGGCATTACCTTTGATGCACTCTTAGCGGCTTATCCAAATGAATCAAAAGACAAGCCGGTAGTACCAAATACTGCTAGCTACATCATTAATGATAATCCTGATTCTAAGAAAGAATCAAAACCAGTTACCGTTACACCACCACCAACCACTACTCCAGAGCTTAAGAAGGAAGTAAACGGAGCAGAACGTTATGATCTTGCAAAACGTAATGAAGAGTTTACTTATACTTTGAAAACAACAATGCCTGCCAGCGCAACTGTGTTTGAGATGACAGACGAGTTGAAAGAAGTTCTAGAATTTGTTGGTGAGAATGCTTCAGCCACTGTTAAACTTGATGGTGAGGATGCAGGATCGAAGGCGACAGTGACACTTTCTGGTCAAGTCATCAAAGTTGCCTTTACAGAAGCTTCTGTCAAAGCAGATGCAGGTAAGACTATTGAAGTAAACTTCAAGGCTAAAATCAGAGATAATGCCAACTTATCAGCTTATGTGAATAAAGATGGTAAGACAGAGATTCCGAATAAGGCTTCTTACGACATCGATCACAATCCGAAATATCACAAGGATTCGAACGAAGTCCCAGTAACGCCTCCAACACCAGACGAGCCAGAGATCAAGAAGGATGTGAACGGCAAGGCAGAAGAAACCCTCGCAAAACGTGATGAAGTCTTCACATACAACGTGAAAACAACAGTAGCGCAAGATGCGACAGCCTTCTCAGTCACAGATACACTAGTAGACGTTCTTGAATTCGCAGGAACTTCAAGTGCTAAATTGAATGGTCAAGCTCTTGAAGCAAGCCAAATCAAGGTAGAAGGTCAAACCATCACCTTGACCCTTACAGAAGAACAAGTCAAAGCCAATGGCGGTCAAGCAGTTGAATTAACATTCGACGCGAAGATCAAAGCCGGCGCGAACTTGTCTGCTTACCTATCAGAAGATAAGACTGTGAAAGTTCCTAACAAGGCAGCTTACAAGGCAGATCTTCCAAACAAACCAGGCTTTACGAAAGACTCTAATGAAGTCCCAGTAACGCCACCAACACCAGAAGAACCAGAAATCAAGAAAGATGTGAACGGCAAAGAAGCTGAAACTCTTGACAAACGTGACCAAGTCTTCACTTACAATGTGAAAACAACAGTAGCGCAAGATGCGACAGCCTTCTCAGTCACAGATACACTAGTAGACGTTCTTGAATTTGCCGGCACATCAAGTGCTAAATTGAATGGTCAAGCTCTTGAAGCAAGCCAAATCAAGGTAGAAGGTCAAACCATTACCTTGACCCTTACAGAAGAACAAGCTAAAACAAGTGCTGGTCAAGCTGTTGAATTAACTTTCGACGCTAAGATCAAAGCGGGTGCTAACTTGTCTGATTATGTAACAGAAGATAAGTCAATCAAGGTTCCGAACAAGGCAGCTTACAAGGTAGATCTTCCAAACAAACCAGGCTTCACTAAGGATTCCAATGAAGTTCCAGTAACGCCACCGACTCCAGAAGAGCCAGAAATCAAGAAAGATGTCAACACGAAAGCTGAAGAAACACTCGCTGATCGTGATCAAGTCTTCACCTACAACGTGAAAACAAGTGTTCCAACAGATGCGACAGTCTTCAGTGTAAGTGATACACTTGAATCTGTTCTTGATTATGCAGGTTCAGCAAACGCGAGCTTGAATGGTCAAGCGCTTGACGCTAGCCAAATCAAGGTAGAAGGTCAAACCATTACCTTGACACTTACAAAAGAGCAAGTGAAAGCAAATGGTGGTCAAGCAGTTGAATTGAGCTTCACTGCGAAGATTAAAGCGGGAGCTGATTTGACTCCATATCTAACAGATCGTGGATTCACTGTTCCAAATACAGCTTCTTATGACGCGAAGTTCCCACACAAACCAGGGCTACACAAAGATTCGAATAAAGTTCCGGTTATCGTTCCAAAAGAACCAGAACCAGAAATTTCTAAGAAGATTAATCGTACCTTGGACCACTTGGATGTGGAATACGACGCACCATACATGTATAATGTCAATACAACTTTGCCAAAAGATATTGATAAGTACAAAGAGTTCACAGTCACAGATACACTCGAACCGGTCTTGGCAATCGCTGATACGCCAGTAGCCTATGTGGATGGTCGTGATGCAAATGGTGCCCTTGAAACAAGTGTTAAGGGAAATACAGTCACTGTGAAAGTGAAAGATTTCGCTCGATTGAAAGGTTTCAAAGAAATCCAATTGTATATTCCAGCTAAACTCAAAGCGAATAGCGATTTGAAAGCTTATAAGGACCAATTGGTACCAAACAAAGCAACTGTCAACTTCAAGGATGCGAATGGTCAATCTGGCAGCAAGGAAACAAAACCAGTAACGGTGAAACCGCGTGACCCAGAAAAACCAACAGATCCAACACCAGGTGAACCTGCTAAGACAGTTGGGCCAGAAGATGGATCTAAACCTGATAAAGACTACCACTTACCAAACGCTTTAGATACCTTCCGCTTCGATATCACTACACCGGTTCCAACAGATCCAGTAGATGAAAACGGAAATGCTAAGAAGGATCAATATGGTCGTCTTATCAAGACAGACTTGACTAGCTTTACGATCACTGATAAAATCGATTCAGTCTTGAAAGTCAACAAAGACCGTATCGCTCTTAAAGTTGAAAATGCTCAGTTTGACAAGATCAAAGCAACTCTTCAAGCTCAACTTGAACAGTCTGAGAAAGAACTCAAAGCTTTGACAGGCAAGTCAACAGAAGATACTTCAACAGAGACTGGTAAGAAGGAAGAACTCAAGGCAGCGGAAGCTAAAGTAGCTGAATTGAAAGCGAAGTTGGAAGCAGCTAAGGCAGCGCAGCCAGCTAAACCAGCTGAAACTACAACACCAGCTACTCCAGCAACAGCTGCTGAAGAAACAACTCCAGCTACATCTGATTCTTCTGCATCAGAAGATAAGAAACCTGCAACTAGCGAGCCAAGTCAAGATCTTGCAAGCTTGGAAGCAGAGTTGAAAGCAGCTGAAGAAAACTTGGCTAAACTTCAAGCACCAGCTGAAAAAGAATCAGAATTGGCACCAGCTGATAAGAAACAACAACAAGAGAAACTTGAAAATGAAATCAAGAAACTAAAAGAAGCTCAAACCAAGCTTCAAGCAGCTATTGATAAATTGTCTAAAGTTTCAAATGACCGCGGTGAATTAGTAGGTAAAGATTTAGAAGCAATTGCTACTGTTACTTACGATGAAACTAGCAATGTTGTGACTTTTGAAATCAGCGATAAGGATGTTCTTGAAGCCTTGAAGGGAAGTACCGTACGTCTTGTACTTTACACTAACTTCAAAGAAGGAACAGATTTTACAAAATTCACTGGTGGTGTACCAAATACAGCTGAAGTAAGCTTTAACCATAATCCAAAGCCAAAAACTACCAACAAAGTTGTGGTGTTCCCACCAACACCACCAACACCAGAAAAACCACAAACTCCGCCACCAGGTGGAACCGTTCCTCCAGCAGAACCTAAGAAAACATTGCCAAATACAGGTTCTGAAGGATCTTCAATCTTTGGAGTACTTGCAGCCCTAGCTCTAGGACTTGCTGGACTTCTAGTTTGGAAGCGTAAAGCTGAACGTTAGTATCATATAGTAAGAGGAGAGTAGAAAATTTTACTCTTCTCCTTACTGTATATTGAAAGTGTTAAGGAAAGAATAATGAGTAGAAAAAAATTATTAAAGTTAGGAATTTCTATACTTGCTTTAAATGCACTTGGAGTAGCCACTTATCATGTAGCTCCCGACTTGTATCAAATTCCAACAGTGCATGCGGAAGAGACACCAGCGGAAGATGAAGAAATTCCAGATGGCCAAGAGCGAAGTATTGCAAATACTTTCAAAAGAATGCTTGATAGTATAGAATCTTCAATTAAGGATTTTACAAATAGTCCAGATGAGGATAATAAAGAACTCCTAGAGGGTGATGTAGAAGAAGCAAAGAATTTTTTTGAGACTGCAAAGAAGGCAATGAAGAGTCCAGAAGGTCAAAAAAGTTTTGCGGCGCTTGAAGCTCGCTACAATTCTTTAAAAGCTAAGGCTGAGGCACTTCTCACTGGGGGAGATTTAAAAGAAGAACATCAAGAAGTCACAACTACTGAGGAGATTCCTTACCCATCTCGGACAGAAAACAATGCAGACCTCGCTGAAGGTACTCGAAAGGTAAAACAAGCGGGAGAAAAAGGTCAGAAGAAAGTTGTTTGGGATGTTACTTTGGTAAATGGCGTTGAGAAAAAACGTGATAGAAAGAACCAAACAGTAATTAAAGAACCAGTAGAAGAAATCATCGAAGTTGGAACTAAGAAAACAGGTGTTGAAACCAAAGAAACAGTGACTGTGGAGGAAAAAGTTGCTTTCAAAGAAGAAACGAAAGTAGATCCAGCACTGGATAAAGGTCAAACGCGTGTTGAAGAAGGTGAAGAAGGTATCGATGAAGTCACTTATGAAGTGACAAAAGTGGATGGTGTTGAAAAATCTCGTAAAGAAGTTTCACGCAAGACTAAGAAAGTTGCAAAAAACAAGATTACTTATACAGGTTCAAAAACTGTTGTAACGACTAAGGAAGTAACCAAAACTGAAGAAGTTGCCTTCCAGACTCGTGAGGTTGAAAATGCACTCTTAGCCGAAGGTGTTCGCCGAGTGAAAACAGCTGGGCAAAAAGGTGTTCGTACCATTGTTGAAACAGTGACTTACACAGACGGTGTTGAAACAGGCCGCGAGGTGAAATCAAATACAATCACTACTCCAGCAGTAGACGAAGTTGTCGAAATTGGAACTAAGAAAGCAGCGGTTGTAACGACTAAGGAAGAGACCAAGACAGAAGAAGTTGCTTTCCAAACTAAGGAAGTAACAAATCCAAATCTTCCAGAAGGAAGTCGTCAAGTGAAAGCTGTTGGTAAGAAGGGTGTTCGCACCATTGTTTATACAGTGACTTACACAGACGGCGTTGAAACAGGTCGCGAGGTGAAATCAAACACAATCACCACTCCAGCAGTAGATGAAGTTGTCGAAGTTGGAACTAAGAAAGTAGTAGCCCCAGTTGTAACGACTAAGGAAGAAACGAAGACAGAAGAAGTTGCTTTCCAAGTCAAAGAAGTGCAGAACGCAGACCTTCCAGAAGGCAGTCGTCAAGTGAAGATAGCTGGTAAGAAGGGTGTTCGCACCATTGTTTATACAGTGACTTACACAGATGGCGTTGAAACAGGTCGTGTTGAGAAATCAAGCACAATCACCACTCCAGCAGTAGATGAGATTGTCGAAGTTGGAACTAAGAAAGTAACTCCTACAACAACCAACGGTGATAAGAATGATACTGCAACAACAGGGAACCAAGCTGAAAGCACTAAGAAAGAAGAAACTGCAAGCCAAGAACAGAAAGTTCTACCAAGCACAGGTACAGCTTCTACCAGTCTTCTTTCAATGATTGGTTTATTTATCGCTGGTCTAGTAGGCTTTGTCGTTCGTAAGAAAGACTAAGGCTCTCTAATTGTACAAAAGCATCTTTTGTACGAGAAATACTAAAAAGAACCCAGAATTTATTCTTGGGTTCTTTTTTATAAAAAATTAAATATATTAATGTTTATGTGTAGCTTGAGTACGTTATGAAACTCATGGAGTGATAATAGGTTCAACAATAAAACAGCTATTTACATAGTGTAAACGCCTGTTCTGAAATTTTGATATTTTAATTATTCTCACCGAAAATTGACAATCTGGAAATACAAAAAAGTAAATATTTTTTTATATCTGCTTTCAATTTCCCTTTCTTTGTGTTAGAATGAGATGAATATTTCTTTTGAAATGATCAAATAATCATTTTTAGTTTTGGAGGTACATTATGAAATGGAAATATCGCATGAGAATGCCTTTTTCTACTATTTTCAGTAGAAAAAAACAGGCTTTTCTCGGACTAGTCGTTTTACTTTTTTCTATTTTTCTTCTTCCGCTTCAATCTTATGCGGCTTTAGAAGAAATAAAAAATGAAACGGATATCTCAACCTTGGATATTCGTAAGTTTAATTTGAACATCAACAATTTTAGTGTTTTATCTAAATCACAGGCTGTTGATCAGTTTCATTTATCGAATCCCCACTATGAATATCTCTGGGGTGGTGCCTATCCAGGCGAGATGGAGAACTTTACTCTTAAAGTAGATAAAAGTAAAAAGCAGGATCAAGTTTTTGAAAATCCTCTTTCTCTAAAATTCACAAATATTGGGACAGTCAATGGTAAGCAAGTAGATGCTTACTTAAAATTCAATAAGGTAACTCTTCACTATCTAAACACTGCTCAAGCAGAGTCTGAAATGAATAGTACTCAAAAATCTACTGTTGAATTTTTCTCAATTTCTGAATTATGGGAAAGCAGTGCTTTTGAAATTGGTAATGTTCCTTACGTAGATGCGAATCATGATTACATCATGAATAAAGCATTTTGGATTGATGCTGATGTAACAGCCGAGTTGAGTTATGCAGATGGTTCAGAGACAGATTTGAAGTTGGTCATGAAACCAACAGACATCGATGCAATGGATGCAAACAACTTGAAGGAAACCTTCTATATTAAAGATTATCAAAATGATGTTAATCTTCGTTTGATGAACAATGCCAATGTTTTGAAACAGGAGGACCAAGGAGAACGAACTGCTTGGATTGCGACTCAGATTACAAGTGGTAGCTATTCTGAGAACAATATCTCTGGTTTCGCCCTTCGATCGAATAGTAATAGGATGAATTTTGCTTATTCATCAACAGAGGTTGCTTCGGCCGTCTTTGGTCTCTATATTGAAAAAATTGATCCGAGCCCTGTTCTAGAAGTAGATCCTACAGAGATTCCAGCTAAAGAGGGGCAAAATATCACTTATAAAGCAACGTTTAAAGTTCCGGTTCCTGGCAAAGATCTTTTAGCAACGCCTTCATCTATCGAAATGGTTCAGAATTTTGATGAGCGCCTTGATTATCAAGGACTTAAAGTGGAATCAGGTGGAGTGACTCTACAGGAAGGGCGTGATTATACTATTGAAAAGAATGGTCAAACTGTTACTGTTAAAATGACACCTGAATACATAAAAGCGAATTCTTCTGCTGAAATTATTGTAACTTATAATACTACTACAAACAAAAAAGTGGAAGAAAAGGGACCTGAAAAAATTAACAACACTGTAACCTTGCATGTTGATAACTTATCAGCTCCTTCTAATCAGGTGAGCACTGCTCTTCTTTACGAAAAACACCATGAATTTGTCAGTGGAACTCCAGGTAAAGAGTTGCCACAAGAAGTGAAAGATTTGCTTCCAGCAACAGAAAAGAATTTACCTAATGGCAGTCAAGTAACGCCAACACAACCAAGTCAAACGGAAGTTAAGACAACGGAAGGTACATGGAGCTTCAAGTCCTATGACAAGGCATCAGAAACTATCAATGGAGCGGATGCCCACTTTATCGGCACTTGGGAATTCACCCCAGCGCCAACCTATAAGGCAACTCACGAGTTTGTCAGCGGAACTCCAGGTAAAGAACTTCCACAAGAAGTGAAAACCCTACTTCCAGCAGATCAAACAGACTTGAAAGATGGCAGTCAAGCAACGCCAACACAACCAAGTCAAACAGAAGTTAAGACAACTGAAGGTACTTGGAGCTTTAAGTCCTATGACAAGGCATCAGAAACTATCAATGGAGCAGACGCACACTTCGTAGGCACTTGGGAATTCACCCCAGCACCAACTTACAAGGCAACACACGAATTTGTCAGCGGAACGCCAGGAAAAGAACTTCC
>NZ_JALDUB010000006.1:45275-46091 GCF_023109195.1 Streptococcus oralis | reverse complement strand
AAGTCCTATGACAAGGCATCAGAAACTATCAATGGAGCGGATGCCCACTTTATCGGTACTTGGGAATTCACCCCAGCACCAACTTACAAGGCAACACACGAATTTGTCAGCGGAACGCCAGGAAAAGAACTTCCGCAAGAAGTGAAGGCCCTTCTTCCAGCAGACCAAACAAACTTGAAAGATGGCAGCCAAGCAACACCAACACAACCAAGTCAAACAGAAGTGAAGACGGCAGAAGGTACGTGGAGCTTCAAGTCCTATGACAAGGCATCAGAAACTATCAATGGAGCGGATGCCCACTTTATCGGTACTTGGGAATTCACCCCAGCTCCAACAGTGACTCATAAAGCAGTTCACGAGTTTGTCAGCGGAACTCCAGGTAAAGAACTTCCACAAGAAGTGAAAACCTTGCTTCCAGCAGATCAAACAGACTTGAAGGACGGCAGCCAAGCAACACCAACACAACCAAGTCAAACAGAAGTTAAGACCTCGGAAGGTACATGGAGCTTCAAGTCCTATGACAAGACTTCAGAGACTGTCAACGGTTCAGATGTTAAGTTTGTAGGGACATGGGAATTTACAGCAAGCCCAGTTCCAACACTGACTCATAAAGCAGTTCACGAGTTTGTCAGCGGAACTCCAGGTAACGAACTTCCACAAGAAGTGAAAGCCTTGCTTCCAGCAGACCAAACAGACTTGAAAGACGGTAGCCAAGCGATTCCGACGCAACCAAGTCAAACAGAAGTTAAGACAGCAGAAGGCACATGGAGCTTCAAGTCCTACGATAAGACATCGGAAACAATTAATGGATCAGAT
>NZ_JALDUB010000006.1:0-45175 GCF_023109195.1 Streptococcus oralis | reverse complement strand
GTTAAGTTTATAGGTACATGGGAATTTACAGCAACTCCAGTTCCAACAGTGACTCATAAAGCAGTTCACGAGTTTGTCAGCGGAACTCCAGGTAAAGAACTTCCACAAGAAGTGAAATCTCTTCTTCCGGCAGACCAAACAAACTTGAAAGATGGCAGTCAAGCAACGCCAACGCAACCAAGTCAAACAGAAGTTAAGACAGCAGAAGGTACCTGGAGCTTCAAGTCCTACGATAAAACATCGGAAACAATTAATGGATCAGATGTTAAGTTTATAGGTACATGGGAATTTACAGCAACTCCAGTTCCAACAGTGACTCATAAAGCAGTTCACGAGTTTGTTAGCGGAACTCCAGGCAAAGAACTTCCACAAGAAGTGAAAGCCTTGCTTCCAGCAGACCAAACAAACTTGAAAGATGGCAGTCAAGCAACGCCAACGCAACCAAGTCAAACAGAGGTTAAGACAGCAGAAGGCACATGGAGCTTCAAGTCTTATGACAAGACATCTGAAATCATCAATGGAGCAGACGCACACTTCGTAGGCACCTGGGAATTCACTCCGGCCCCAATTAAAGATTCTGGAAATAATAGTCAACCAGAAGAAGGAAGTAGTCAAAAGCAGAACTTGTTACCAAACACAGGTTCAGCAGTATCTGGTCTTCTTTCAATCATCGGTCTTGCCTTTGCAAGCCTAGCAGCTTTTGTTCTTCGCAAGAAAGATTAAGCTACTCTTAGGAAATAACAAAATGACTTCTTAATTCCTGAGTCTAAGAAGAGAGAACGAGAAATCGTTCTCTCTTTTTCGTTTTATACGCTTGCTTGATTTCTTATCTAATCTATGGTTTTTTCAGACTTAAAAGGAAATACCAAGTAGATGAGAAGTAAGTTTCTAGGTCTGTAGACTGATTTTTAGCACTCTTAACAAAAGAGTGCTAATTTTTTGAGTTTTTGTCTTGACATTATCTTCTAAGGGTGTATAATAGAATCATGAGTTAGCACTTGGGTACATAGAGTGCTAATCGATCGGACAGAGAGGAGTGATGAGATGGTTACAGAGCGTCAGCAGGATATTTTAAATCTGATTATTGACATCTTTACCAAAACGCACGAACCTGTCGGATCCAAGGCGCTACAAGAGTCTATCAATTCTAGTAGTGCTACCATTCGTAATGACATGGCAGCTCTAGAGAAGCAGGGTTTGCTTGAGAAGGCTCATACCTCAAGCGGTCGGATGCCAAGTGTCGCAGGATTTCAGTACTATGTGAAACACTCGCTTGCTTTTGACAGACTGGCTGAAAATGAGGTATACGAGATTGTCAAAGCCTTTGATCAGGAGTTCTTCAAACTGGAGGATATTCTGCAAGAGGCTGCTAATCTACTGACAGACTTGAGTGGCTGTACGGTAGTAGCGCTAGATGTTGAACCGAGCAGGCAACGGTTGACAGCATTTGATATCGTTGTTTTGGGACAACATACAGCCTTGGCAGTATTTACCCTAGACGAGTCCCGGACAGTTACCAGTCAATTTCTGATTCCAAGGAACTTCTTGCAGGAAGATTTAAATCGCCTCAAGACCTTGATTCAAGAACGTTTCCTCGGTCACACCGTTCTGGATATTCACTACAAGATTCGGACAGAGATTCCGCAGATTATCCAGCGTTACTTTACGACAACGGACAATGTCATGGATCTCTTTGAACACATTTTTAAAGAAATGTTCAACGAAAACATTGTAGTGTCGGGTAAGGTCAATCTCTTGAATTTTGCCAATCTAGCAGCCTATCAGTTCTTTGACCAACCGCAAAAGGTGGCTCTGGAGATTCGTGAGGGTCTGCATGAAGATCAAATGCAAAATGTCCGTGTTGCGGACAGTCAGGAATCCTGTCTAGCTGACTTGGCGGTGATTAGTAGCAAGTTCCTTATTCCTTATCGAGGTTTTGGAATTCTAGCGATTATCGGTCCGGTCAATCTGGATTACCAGCAATTGGTCAACCAAGTCAATGTGGTCAATCGTGTTTTGACCATGAAGTTGACAGATTTTTATCGCTACCTCAGCAGTAATCATTACGAAGTAAATTAATTTTGAAATCAATAAAGGAGGCGAAAATGGCCCAAGATAAAAAAAACGAAGAAATGAAGGAAGAGGAAGTTGTGGAAACAACTGAAGAAACAACTCCTGAGAAGTCTGAGTTGGACTTGGCAAATGAACGCGCGGATGAGTTCGAAAACAAATACCTTCGTGCTCATGCAGAAATGCAGAATATTCAACGCCGTGCCAATGAAGAGCGTCAAAACTTGCAACGTTATCGTAGCCAAGACCTGGCAAAAGCAATCTTACCATCGCTTGATAACTTAGAACGTGCACTAGCAGTTGAAGGTTTGACAGACGATGTCAAAAAAGGATTGGAGATGGTGCAAGAGAGCTTGATTCACGCTTTGAAAGAAGAAGGAATCGAAGAAATCGCAGCTGACGGTGAATTTGACCATAACTATCATATGGCCATCCAAACTCTCCCAGCAGACGATGAACACCCAGCAGATACCATCGCCCAGGTCTTCCAAAAAGGTTACAAACTACATGACCGCATCCTACGCCCAGCCATGGTAGTAGTATATAACTAGGCTAGAGAACTTAAAAACTTGTCCGAAACGACAATAAACTATGAAGAAAGATAAGAAATTGTTCAGCTTTGCAATAGTGAGCGAAGCAAACAAAAGACGATACTCTTCGCCGTGGCGCTATTTGCGCAAACTTTGAGACCTTAGGCTCAAAGTTTAGTCAAAGAGATTGACGAGTCAAGCTCTGACGGCGCCGCCACCTAAGAAGAGTATCAAAAAGAAAGAATATAAAATTTAAGGAGAAAAACACATGTCTAAAATTATCGGTATTGACTTAGGTACAACAAACTCAGCAGTAGCAGTTCTTGAAGGAACTGAATCAAAAATCATCGCAAACCCAGAAGGAAACCGTACAACTCCATCTGTAGTATCATTCAAAAATGGAGAAATCATCGTTGGTGATGCCGCAAAACGTCAAGCAGTTACAAACCCAGATACAGTTATCTCTATCAAATCTAAGATGGGAACTTCTGAAAAAGTTTCTGCTAACGGAAAAGAATATACTCCACAAGAAATCTCAGCTATGATTCTTCAATACTTGAAAGGCTACGCTGAAGAATACCTTGGTGAAAAAGTAACCAAAGCAGTTATCACAGTCCCAGCTTACTTCAACGATGCTCAACGTCAAGCAACAAAAGACGCTGGTAAAATCGCTGGTCTTGAAGTAGAACGTATCGTTAACGAGCCAACTGCAGCAGCACTCGCTTACGGTTTGGACAAGACTGACAAAGAAGAAAAAATCTTGGTATTCGACCTTGGTGGTGGTACATTCGACGTATCTATCCTTGAATTGGGTGACGGTGTCTTCGACGTATTGTCAACTGCAGGGGACAACAAACTTGGTGGTGACGACTTTGACCAAAAAATCATCGACCACTTGGTAGCAGAATTCAAGAAAGAAAACGGTATTGACTTGTCTACTGACAAGATGGCAATGCAACGTTTGAAAGATGCGGCTGAAAAAGCTAAGAAAGACCTTTCTGGTGTAACTTCAACTCAAATCAGCTTGCCATTTATCACTGCTGGTGAAGCTGGGCCTCTTCACTTGGAAATGACTTTGACTCGTGCGAAATTTGACGATTTGACTCGTGATCTTGTTGAACGTACAAAAGTTCCAGTTCGTCAAGCCCTTTCAGATGCAGGTTTGAGCTTGTCAGAAATCGACGAAGTTATCCTTGTTGGTGGTTCAACTCGTATCCCAGCTGTTGTAGAAGCTGTTAAGGCTGAAACTGGTAAAGAGCCAAACAAATCAGTAAACCCTGACGAAGTTGTTGCTATGGGTGCTGCCATCCAAGGTGGTGTCATCACTGGTGATGTGAAAGACGTTGTCCTTCTTGATGTAACACCATTGTCACTTGGTATCGAAACAATGGGTGGCGTCTTCACAAAACTTATCGATCGCAACACTACAATCCCAACTTCTAAATCACAAGTCTTCTCAACAGCAGCAGACAACCAACCAGCCGTTGATATTCACGTTCTTCAAGGTGAACGCCCAATGGCAGCAGATAACAAGACTCTTGGACGTTTCCAATTGACAGATATCCCAGCTGCACCTCGTGGAATTCCTCAAATCGAAGTAACATTTGACATTGACAAGAACGGTATCGTATCTGTTAAGGCTAAAGATCTTGGAACTCAAAAAGAACAAACAATTGTTATCCAATCTAACTCAGGTTTGACAGACGAAGAAATTGACCGCATGATGAAAGATGCAGAAGCTAACGCTGAAGCAGATAAGAAACGTAAAGAAGAAGTAGACCTTCGTAACGAAGTTGACCAAGCAATCTTTGCGACTGAAAAGACAATCAAGGAAACTGAAGGTAAAGGCTTCGATGCAGAACGTGATGCTGCCCAAGCTGCCCTTGATGAGCTTAAGAAAGCCCAAGAAGACAACAACTTGGACGAAATGAAAGCAAAACTTGAAGCATTGAATGAAAAAGCACAAGGACTTGCTGTTAAACTCTACGAACAAGCTGCTGCAGCCCAACAAGCTCAAGCAGGAGCAGAAGGCGCACAAGCAACAGGAAACGCAGGCGATGACGTCGTAGACGGAGAGTTTACGGAGAAGTAAGATGTTGAGGCGTTAAGAAAACGAAAGAAAAATAGGAAGCCATCGCCTTGTGTGATGCACAAAAGATGGCTTATCTTTTTTCCGAAGTTTTTAGCCGAAACTCAGTTTAGCATTACTAGTTTAATTTTTAAAACTTGAACGTCGTAATGATAGGAAGAAATCCAGAGGTTGCAACCCAGCCTCTGTTTTTCGGTAAAAAGGGATGGAACCTGATTTGTTTGGGTTTTGTCTCATCAATATAAAAGAAAGGAATTGAACCCGACCTAGATTGAGGTTTCGTTCCGCAATATTAACAGAAAGGAATAAGGGTGTTCGTAATTGAACTCGAGCGGAAAGCTTGGAAATTAGATAAACCTCCTAAGAAATCAGGATTTCTTGTCGGTTTCCTAAATTTCAGTCGCTTTCTGTTCGCTCTTAGTATCTTGTATGAACAATACTGAATTTTATGATCGTCTAGGGGTGTCAAAAAACGCTTCGGCAGACGAGATCAAAAAGGCTTATCGTAAGCTTTCGAAAAAATATCACCCAGATATCAACAAGGAGCCTGGCGCTGAGGAAAAATACAAGGAAGTTCAAGAAGCCTATGAGACTTTGAGTGACGACCAAAAACGTGCAGCCTACGACCAGTATGGTGCTGCGGGTGCCAACGGTGGCTTTGGTGGTGCTGGTGGTTTTGGTGGCTTTGACGGAGCAGGTGGCTTCGGTGGTTTTGAAGATATCTTCTCAAGTTTTTTCGGAGGAGGAGGAGCTTCACGCAATCCAAACGCTCCTCGTCAAGGGGATGACCTCCAGTATCGTGTGAACTTAACCTTTGAAGAAGCTATCTTCGGAACGGAAAAAGAAGTTAAATACAATCGTGAAGCCAGCTGTCGTACATGTAATGGCTCTGGTGCTAAGCCAGGGACAAGTCCAGTCACTTGTGGACGCTGTCATGGTGCTGGTGTCATTAACGTCGATACGCAGACTCCTCTTGGTATGATGCGTCGCCAAGTAACCTGTGATGTCTGTCATGGTCGCGGAAAAGAAATCAAAGATCCATGTACAACTTGTCACGGAACAGGGCATGAAAAACAAGCTCATAGCGTACATGTAAAAATCCCTGCTGGTGTGGAAACAGGCCAACAAATCCGCCTCGCTGGTCAAGGTGAAGCAGGCTTTAACGGTGGACCTTACGGGGACTTGTACGTGGTGGTTTCTGTTGAAGCCAGTGATAAATTTGAACGTGAAGGAACAACTATTTTCTACAAGTTAAATCTCAATATTGTCCAAGCAACTCTTGGAGATACTGTGGAAATTCCAACTGTTCATGGAGATGTTGAATTGGTTATCCCAGAAGGAACTCAGACTGGCAAGAAATTCCGTCTACGTGGCAAGGGAGCACCGAGCCTTCGTGGCGGTGCCGTTGGTGACCAATATGTTACTGTCAATGTCGTGACTCCGACAGGTTTGAACGACCGCCAAAAAGCTGCGCTTAAAGAATTCGCAGCTGCAGGTGACTTGAAAGTCAATCCAAAGAAAAAAGGCTTCTTTGACCATATAAAAGATGCCTTTGAAGGAGAATAAAGTAAAAAGAGCCATCGGGCTCTTTTTTACTTATCCTCAAGCTCCTGTGTTTCTTTTATCACAGCTAGTCTAGTCTGGAAATCTTTTTCCAAGACTTTGAACTTGTAGGTCAAATCTTTTTGGTATTCCTTGATAAGGGCTTTTTGTTGGTCGATGATTTGTAGGCTGTTTTGGATGATATCCAAATCATCCTTGATAGCTTCGACGCGGTCAGTTGTATCTAGCACTTCATCCTGAATGGCTTGGCGATTTTTCACGACAAAATAACTTCCAGCTGTAGCACCTGCAAATAGCAATAGATTGGATAGTTTCATGGCAACTCCTTAAGCGTTTCTTATAGTTTCAGCGACTTGAGCAAGTTTGTCAAAGTCTGGTTCGTGGGCGATAAAGTCAATCTTGAGGTCATCTTCTGCACCGTAGCGAGGTACGAGATGCACGTGAGTATGAAAGACCGTTTGACCAGCGACTTCCTCGCAGTTGGCAATGATATTCATGCCGACAGCCTTGGTAGCCTGCATGACTTTTTGAGCCACTGTTGGCACTTGGGCAAAGAGTTGGCTGGCACTCGCAGCATCCATCTCCAAGAGATTGCGGTAGTGCTCTTTTGGTACGACCAAGGTGTGTCCAGGCGTTACTTGAGAGATATCAAGAAAGGCAAGAACCTGCTCATCCTCGTATACTTTTGAAGCAGGAATCTCCCCTGCGATGATCTTACAAAAAATGCAATCTGACATAAAATCCACCTCTACTGTATTGAATTTTGATATAATATAGCTACATTATACCAGATTCGGAGAAAATATGTTAGAAATTAAAAACCTGACAGGAGGCTATGTTCACGTTCCTGTCTTGAAAGATGTGTCCTTTACAGTTGAAAGTGGGCAGTTGGTCGGTTTGATTGGTCTCAATGGTGCTGGGAAATCAACGACAATCAATGAGATTATTGGACTGTTGACACCTTACAGTGGGGAAATCAAGATTAACGGTCTCACCCTGCGAGAGGATGCGACCAACTACCGCAAACAGATTGGCTATATCCCAGAAACGCCTAGTCTGTATGAGGAGTTGACTCTTAGAGAGCATATCGAGACGGTTGCCATGGCCTATGGTATTGAGCAGAATATAGCTTTTGATCGTGTGGAACCTTTGTTAAAAATGTTTCGTTTGGACCAAAAATTAGACTGGTTCCCAGTGCATTTTTCCAAAGGAATGAAGCAGAAGGTCATGATTATCTGTGCTTTTGTCGTAGATCCGAGTCTTTTCATCGTTGATGAGCCTTTCCTTGGGCTCGATCCGCTGGCCATTTCTGACTTGATTCAGCTACTAGAAGTAGAAAAGCAAAAAGGCAAGTCCATTCTCATGAGTACCCACGTGCTGGATTCAGCGGAGAAGATGTGTGATGCCTTTGTCATCCTCCACAAGGGGGAGGTGCGAGCTCAGGGGAACCTCCAGCAACTCCGCGAAGCCTTTGACATGCCTGAAGCGAGTTTGAATGATATTTACTTGGCTCTGACCAAAGAGGAGGAGCTATGAAAGACTTGTTTTTAAAGCGAAAGCAGGCTTTTCGTAAGGAGTGTGTCGGTTATCTGCGCTATGTTCTCAATGACCACTTTGTCTTGTTCCTGCTAGTTCTCATCGGTTTTCTAGCTTACCAGTACAGTCAACTCTTGCAACATTTTCCTGAAAATCATTGGCCTATCCTCTTGTTTTTGGGGATTGTATCTGCCTTGCTTTTGGCTTGGGGAGGAATCGCGACCTACATGGAAGGACCTGACAAGCTCTTTCTCTTAGTCAGTGAAGAGGAGGTTAAGTCTCACTTCAAAGGGCAGACAGTGCGCTCACTGGTCTTTTGGCTCTTTGTCCAAACCCTTTTCTTGCTTTTATTTGCGCCCTTATTTTTAGCCATGGGCTATGGCTTGCCAGTTTTTTTCATCTATATGCTTTTATTGGGAGCTGGGAAATATCTCCTATTTCGTCAAAAAGCCAGTAAATTTTATACAGAGACTGGGCTTGACTGGGACTATGTGATCTCCCAAGAAAGCAAGCGCAAGCAAATTTTGCTTCGTTTCTTTGCTCTCTTTACTCAGGTCAAGGGCGTTTCAAATAGTGTCAAACGTCGCGCTTATCTGGATTTTATCCTAAAGACTGTTCAGAAGGTACCTGGGAAAATTTGGCAAAATCTCTATCTTCGTTCTTACTTGCGAAATGGAGACCTCTTTGCCCTCAGTTTGCGCCTCTTGCTCCTATCCTTGTTAGCTGTGATCTTTATCGAGCAAGCTTGGATCGCGACGGCAGTGGTGGTTCTATTTAACTATCTCCTGCTCTTTCAGTTACTGGCCCTCTATCATGCCTTTGACTACCAGTACTTGACTCAGCTCTTTCCACTAGAAAAAGGGGAGAAAGAGAAGGGATTGAAACAGATTGTGCTTGGTGTGGGAAGTGCAGTTCTTTTGCTGGAATTGCTGGTCGGAGCAGTGGTTTTTCAAGAAAAAATAGCCTTGTTGGCTCTTGTAGGGGCTAGTCTCTTCCTACAATTGTTTTATTTGCCTTACCAACTAAAAAGATTGGTTGACGAATAGACCAAAAACTAGTAGAATAGTAAGGAAACTTTATACGGAGGAAAGAAATGGACTTGGGTGATAATGAGCTAACGCTAACCCCTATCCCTGGGAAGAGCGGCAAAGCTTATATGGGAAGCTACCCTGATGGGAAGCGCGTCTTTGTAAAAATGAACACCTCTCCAATCCTACCTGGCCTAGCCAGAGAACAAATCGCTCCTCAATTACTATGGACTCGTCGTTTGCCAGATGGCCGTGATATGTGTGCTCAGGAATGGCTGACGGGCAAAATCTTGACCCCTTACGATATGAATCGCAAGCAGATTATCAATATCTTGAACCGCCTTCACCGCTCGCGTCCTTTGATGAAGCAGTTGAGCCGTTTGGGATATACCATGGAAACACCAGTTGATTTGCTACGTTCTTGGCAGCAAGGAGTTCCAGAAATCTTGAAGCAGAACCACTATTTGAACAGTGTGATTGCTGAGCTAGGTAAGACGGTTCCAGGTTTTAGGGAAGACCATGCAACGATTGTGCACGGGGATCTTCGTCATAGTAATTGGATTGAAACAGAGAGTGGACTCGTTTATCTAGTGGATTGGGATTCGGTTCGTCTGACGGATCGTATGTTTGATGTGGCGCATTTGCTATGCCACTACATTCCGGATCATCAGTGGCGCCAATGGTTGAGAGACTACGGCTATAAGTACAATCAGACAGTGTTAGATAAATTGTATTGGTATGGTCAGTATTCTTATTTGAACCAGATTGCCAAATACTGTGAAAATCAAGATTTAGACAATGTAAACCGGGAGATTTATGCCTTGCGCGTCTTCCGTGACAAGTATGGAAAGAAGAGATCAGAGTTAGAAATCGTAAAGGGGCGACAGAATTACTAGAGGCCAATCCTCAGTATGTGGTTCTCAATCCCTTGGAAGCTAAAGGGAAATGGCGAGACTTGTTTGGAAATGATCATCCTATTCATGTAGAGGTTGGAAGTGGGAAAGGGGCCTTCGTATCAGGAATGGCCAAGCAAAATCCTGACATCAACTACATTGGGATTGATATCCAAAAGTCGGTATTGAGTTATGCCTTGGATAAGGTATTAGAAGTTGGAGTGCCCAACATCAAGTTGCTGTGGGTAGATGGTTCAGATCTGACCGACTACTTTGAAGACGGTGAGATTGATCGTCTCTACCTAAACTTTTCAGATCCCTGGCCTAAAAAACGCCATGAAAAACGTCGTTTGACTTACAAGAGTTTCTTGGATACCTTCAAGCGCATCTTGCCTGAGAATGGGGAAATCCATTTCAAGACAGATAACCGTGGCTTGTTTGAGTACAGTCTAGTGAGCTTTTCTCAGTATGGGATGAAACTAAATGGTGTTTGGCTAGACTTGCATGCCAGTGATTTTGAAGGCAATGTCATGACAGAGTATGAGCAAAAATTCTCCAGCAAAGGTCAAGTGATCTATCGAGTTGAAGCAGAATTTTAAGAAATAGCTTGAAAACCAGCTGTTTGAGTGCTAATGCTTTACATAAATTGACAAACGTGCTATACTGATAGTAAGAATATGAGAAAGAGAGGCGGGGAAATATCTTCGCCTCTTGCTTATGAGGAGGTGGACGCAATCGCAACAATCGTAGAATTAGTCAGAGAAGTTGTAGAACCTGTCATCCAAGCACCTTTCGAGCTCGTGGATATCGAGTATGGAAAGATTGGCAGTGACATGATTCTCAGTATTTTTGTAGATAAACCCGAAGGAATTACCTTGAACGACACGGCAGACCTGACAGAAATCATCAGTCCTGTCCTAGACACTATCAAGCCCGATCCCTTCCCAGAACAATATTTCCTAGAAATCACCAGTCCAGGTTTGGAACGTCCTTTGAAAACCAAGGATGCCGTCGCTGGAGCAGTTGGGAAATACATCCATGTCGGGCTCTACCAAGCCATTGATAAGCAAAAGGTCTTTGAAGGAACCTTGGTATCCTTTGAAGGGGATGAGTTGACTATGGAGTATATGGACAAGACACGTAAGAAAACCGTCCAAATTCCATACAGTTTAGTATCAAAAGCACGTTTAGCAGTAAAACTATAGAAAAGAAAGGATAGCTTTTGAGGATTCAAAAGTGAAGAAAACATGAGTAAAGAAATGCTAGAGGCCTTCCGCATTTTGGAAGAAGACAAGGGAATCAAAAAAGAAGACATCATCGACGCAGTAGTAGAGTCGCTTCGTTCCGCTTATCGCAGACGCTATGGTCAATCTGACAGCGTAGCTATTGACTTCAATGAAAAAACAGGTGACTTTACAGTTTATACTGTCCGTGAAGTTGTTGATGAAGTATTTGATAGCCGTTTGGAAATCAGCTTGAAAGATGCCCTTGCCATTAATTCAGCCTATGAGCTTGGTGACAAAATCAAGTTTGAAGAAGCACCTGCTGAGTTTGGTCGTGTAGCAGCCCAATCTGCTAAACAAACCATCATGGAAAAAATGCGCAAGCAAACACGTGCCATCACTTACAATACTTATAAGGAACATGAACAAGAAATCATGTCTGGTACGGTAGAACGCTTTGACAACCGTTTCATTTATGTTAACCTTGGTAGCATCGAAGCCCAATTGTCAAAACAGGACCAAATCCCTGGAGAAGTCTTTGCTTCCCACGACCGTATTGAGGTTTACGTTTATAAAGTTGAAGACAACCCTCGTGGTGTCAACGTCTTTGTTAGCCGAAGTCATCCTGAAATGATCAAACGCTTGATGGAGCAAGAAATTCCAGAAGTGTATGATGGAACTGTTGAAATCATGAGCGTGGCTCGTGAAGCTGGTGACCGTACGAAAGTTGCCGTTCGTAGCCACAATCCAAACGTGGACGCTATCGGGACAATCGTTGGACGTGGTGGTGCCAATATCAAGAAAATCACCAGCAAATTCCACCCAGCTCGCTACGACGCCAAGAGCGACCGCATGATTCCTGTCGAAGAAAACATCGACGTTATCGAGTGGGTAGCAGATCCAGCTGAGTTTATCTACAATGCTATCGCACCTGCAGAGGTTGACCAAGTTATCTTTGATGAAAATGACAGCAAACGTGCCTTGGTCGTTGTACCTGATAACAAGCTCTCTCTTGCCATCGGTCGTCGTGGACAAAACGTTCGCTTGGCAGCTCACTTGACGGGTTACCGTATCGATATCAAGTCTGCTAGTGAGTTTGAAGCTATGGAAGAAGCAGGTCAAGTTGATTACGCAGTTGCGGATGAATTGATCGAAGAATAAAAGCTGCTAGAGGAGGGAAAGATGAAAACAAGAAAAATCCCTTTGCGCAAGTCTGTTGTATCTAACGAAGTGATTGACAAGCGTGATTTGCTCCGCATTGTCAAGAATAAAGAAGGACAAGTCTTTATCGATCCGACAGGCAAGGCCAATGGCCGTGGTGCTTATATCAAGCTAGACAATACAGAAGCCCTAGAGGCCAAAAAGAAGAAAGTCTTTAACCGTAGCTTTAACATGGAAGTTGAAGAAAGCTTTTATGACGAGTTGATCGCCTATGTGGATCACAAAGTAAAAAGAAGAGAGTTAGGACTTGAATAAGCAAAAAATAAGCAATCTCTTGGGTCTTGCTCAACGAGCAGGCAGGATCATATCGGGTGAGGAATTGGTAGTCAAGGCTATTCAAGACCAGAAAGCCAAGCTAGTCTTTCTAGCACATGATGCTGGCCCTAATCTAACCAAGAAGATTCAAGATAAAAGTGACTATTATCAAGTAGAAGTTATAACCGTGTTTTCAACACTGGAATTAAGCATAGCAGTCGGGAAATCGAGAAAGGTTTTGGCTGTGACAGATGCTGGATTTACAAAGAAAATGAGGTCTCTGATGGAATAGAAGAGGAGGACATGATTTGTCTAAGAAAAGATTGTACGAAATCGCAAAAGAACTTGGAAAAGAAAGTAAAGAAGTTGTAGCGCGTGCAAAAGAGTTGGGCTTGGATGTAAAAAGCCACTCATCGAGCGTGGAAGCTGCTGCTGCTGAACAAATCGCAGCTAGCTTTAAATCTGCACCTGCTCCTAAAGAAGAAGCAAAACCTGTAGCACCAAAAGCAAGTGTAGAAAAGAAAGCAGAAAAGTCTGTATCAGCTAAACCAGTAGCCGCTAAGGAAGAAAGCAAATCAGCTACACCTGCAGCTCCTAAGGAAGAAAAAGTAGTGGCCGCAAGACCACAGAGTCGAAACTTCAAGGCGGAGCGTGAGGCGCGTGCCAAAGAGCAGGCAGAACGACGCAAACAAAACAAGGGCAACAACCGTGACCAACAACAAAACGGCAACCGTCAGAAAAACGACGGCCGTAATGGTGGCAAACCTGGTCAAGGAAACCGCGACAATCGCCGATTTAACGACCAAGGGAAAAAACCACAAGGTCAAGGAAATCGTGGCAATGATCGCCGTCAGCAACAAGACTTCCAGCCCAAGCAAGCTGGCCCACGTGTTGACTTTAAAGCCCGTGCAGCAGCCCTAAAAGCAGAGCAAAATGCAGAGTACGCACGCTCAAGCGAGGAGCGCTTCAAACAATCGCAAGCTGCCAAAGAAGCCTTGGCTCAAGCTAACAAACGCAAGGAACCAGAGGAAATCTTTGAAGAAGCTGCTAAGCTAGCTGAACAAACGCAGCCAGCAGTAACAGTAGCTCCTGTAGCGAAAGAAGCGCCAGTGGATACACGTCGTAAAAAACAAGCTCGACCAGACAAAGAACGTGGTGATTATGATCACGAAGAAGATGGTCCTAGAAAACAACAAAAGAATCGAAGTAGTCAGAATCAAGTGAGAAATCAAAGAAATAGTAACTGGAATAACAATAAGAAAAATAAAAAAGGGAACAAGCAAAACAACCGTAACCAGACTCCAAAACCTGTTACAGAGCGTAAGTTCCATGAATTGCCAACAGAATTTGAGTATACAGATGGTATGACTGTTGCGGAAATCGCAAAACGTATCAAACGTGAACCAGCTGAAATCGTTAAGAAACTCTTTATGATGGGTGTGATGGCCACACAAAACCAATCCTTGGATGGAGAAACTATCGAACTCCTCATGGTGGATTACGGTATCGAAGCCAAACAAAAGGTTGAAGTGGACAATGCAGATATCGAGCGTTTCTTCGTCGAAGATGGATATCTCAATGAAGATGAATTGGTTGAGCGTCCACCAGTTGTGACCATCATGGGACACGTTGACCATGGTAAAACAACCCTTCTAGATACCCTTCGTAACTCTCGTGTTGCAACAGGAGAAGCAGGTGGTATCACTCAGCATATCGGTGCCTACCAAATCGTTGAAAATGGCAAGAAGATTACCTTCCTTGATACACCTGGACACGCGGCTTTTACATCGATGCGTGCGCGTGGTGCTTCTGTTACCGATATTACTATCTTGGTCGTAGCGGCAGATGACGGGGTTATGCCTCAGACTATCGAAGCCATCAACCACTCAAAAGCAGCCAACGTTCCAATCATCGTAGCCATCAACAAAATTGATAAACCAGGTGCCAACCCAGAACGCGTTATCGGTGAATTGGCAGAGCATGGTGTCATGTCAACAGCTTGGGGTGGAGATTCTGAGTTTGTCGAAATTTCAGCTAAGTTCAACCAAAATATCGATGAACTCTTGGAAACAGTCCTTCTTGTGGCTGAAATCCAAGAACTCAAGGCAGATCCAACAGTGCGTGCTATCGGTACGGTTATCGAAGCTCGTTTGGATAAAGGAAAAGGTGCGGTCGCAACCCTTCTTGTGCAACAAGGTACTCTGAATGTGCAAGATCCTATCGTTGTCGGAAATACCTTTGGTCGTGTCCGTGCCATGACCAATGATCTTGGTCGTCGTGTTAAGGTTGCAGGTCCATCAACGCCCGTTTCTATCACAGGTTTGAACGAAGCACCAATGGCGGGTGACCATTTTGCCGTTTACGAAGATGAAAAATCTGCGCGTGCAGCCGGTGAAGAACGTGCCAAACGTGCTCTTATGAAACAACGTCAAGCTACCCAACGTGTCAGCCTTGAAAACCTCTTTGATACGCTTAAAGCAGGTGAACTCAAGTCAGTCAACGTTATCATCAAGGCCGACGTACAAGGTTCAGTTGAAGCCCTTTCTGCCTCACTTCAAAAAATTGATGTGGAAGGTGTCAAAGTTACTATCGTTCACTCGGCAGTCGGTGCTATCAATGAGTCTGACGTGACTCTTGCGGAAGCTTCCAATGCCTTTATCGTTGGTTTCAACGTACGCCCTACACCACAAGCGCGTCAACAAGCGGAAGCTGACGATGTAGAAATCCGTCTCCACAGCATTATCTATAAGGTTATCGAAGAGATGGAAGAAGCCATGAAAGGGATGCTTGACCCAGAATTTGAAGAAAAAGTTATCGGTGAAGCAGTTATCCGTGAAACCTTTAAGGTATCTAAAGTCGGAACTATCGGTGGATTCATGGTTATCAACGGTAAGGTTACCCGTGACTCTAAAGTTCGTGTTATCCGTGACGGTGTCGTTATCTATGACGGCGAACTTGCAAGCTTGAAACACTACAAAGACGACGTTAAAGAAGTTACAAACGGTCGTGAAGGTGGATTGATGATTGATGGCTACAATGATATCAAGACTGATGATGTGATTGAGGCCTATGTCATGGAAGAAATCAAACGATAATAGAGAAACGATAGCCGATTTGACTCGTTGTCAACAGCGCCTTGATGAACTTTAGTTCTATCAAAGGCTTGTTTCCTAGATTCAAATGGCTCTAGTTCCTCTATCTATTAAAAATAGCTAGGTCTGCTGGCCTAGCTTTTGGTTCAAAGTAGAGAAAGGAATATCATGGCAAATCATTTCCGTACGGATCGTGTGGGCATGGAAATCAAGCGTGAAGTCAATGAGATTTTGCAAAAGAAGGTCCGTGATCCGCGTGTCCAAGGTGTGACCATTACAGATGTTCAGATGCTGGGTGACTTGTCTGTTGCCAAGGTTTACTACACCATTTTGAGTAACCTTGCTTCGGATAACCAAAAAGCTCAAATCGGGCTTGAAAAAGCAACTGGTACCATCAAACGTGAACTTGGTCGCAATTTGAAATTGTACAAAATCCCAGATTTAACCTTCGTCAAAGACGAGTCCATCGAATATGGAAACAAGATTGACGAAATGCTACGCAATCTGGATAAGAACTAGAAAAGAGGGGAGAACCCTCTTTTTTTGGTGGAGAAAATAGGTGGAATTTGAGATGGAAAAATATTCTTTTAAAAATGGAATTCTGTATTTATAAAATGTTTACTGATTAGAAAATGCTTTTTTTTTTTAGGAAATATGATATGATAATTTTATAAATAAAAGGAGATTCTATTAATGAATAATGTAAAAAAAGTTTGTCGTTTAGCTTTACTATGTCTTTCCGTTTCTACTCTAGTTGCTTGTAGTTCTCTTTCTGAAAAAACAAGTAGCTCTTCTAGTGAGAATCAAACAGAAGCTTCATCTAGTAGTTCTGAGAAAAAGGGTATCTTTTCTAAAGCCAAAGAGAAATTTAGTTCAAATGATTTTAATCCTCAAGATGTTAGTGATACAACAATTGAATCTATTAAAACCTATGAAGATTATTTAACGATGTTTCAGAAAATCGTTGATAATTATTACACAGAAGCTGACCAAGCCTTTAAAGGTACTGCTTTAGAAGATAGTGCTTCTATCCAAGAATTAAAAGATAGCACGAAAAAAGAAATAGAAGAACAGAAAAAACAATATGGTCCATTAAAGAAAGCACCAATTCAAGGAAAAGAGGAAATTATTCAATTTCTAAAAGATTATCGTGATAATCTACATCAACAAGTAGAACAGTGGAAAGCTAGTCTATAGTAGGAAGAGTGGGGCTAAAGATGGACTATCAATTATTACCTCATGAATATATGATTATGAATAGTGATGATGTTAGTTTTGGGAAAAATGGTCTGTATACGGATGATCTAATTTTAACAAACTTACATCTAATACACATAAAAAAAGGTATATTTGGGGGAAGAAAAGGACAAATCATCATACCTATTAATCAAATAAAAATATTTGAAGGTAAACCACAAGTTTCTGTAACTAAAAATAATGGTTCTAAACGCTTAGAAATTTACTATAATAGTGGTCAAGCTATTTTCTCATTCTCTAATACTAAAGATACTGATAAGTGGGCAACTAATATTATTAAATTGATTTCTGGTGATACGAATGATTTTGAAACATTGGGTGATAGCAGTTTGTTTGGAGCAGATGTTTTAGCAGAAACAATTAAAGATACATTTGATGCTTTCAAAACAGGCCTAGGTTTTAAAGACTCAGAACCAGAAAAATTATCTACCAAGTGTACTTTTTGTGGTGCTCCTTTATCAGGAACGACAAAACAGGTAGTGAAATGTGGCTTTTGTGACATGGAACAGAGTTTGTAGGAGATGAAAGATGGGTATAATTAAAGCAGTAACGGATTCCATTAATGGAACTTTTGCAGACCAGTGGAAAGAAATTATCACAGTTCAAGCCTTTGACGAACACACGGCTGTTTGCCCAGGTATTCTTCAAGAAAGTAATAATGGTAGAGGAGTCAATAACAAAGGGTCCCTAGGTATCATTTCAAATGGCTCAAAAATCTTTGTTCCTGAAAATACAGCTGCTTTTATTTTTAGTCAATCCGGGATAGAAGATATCATCACAGAACCGGGTGGTTATGAATATCAAAATGGTGAGAGTAGTATTTTTAATGGAGATGGTTTTAAAAAATCATTGTTTGATAATGTCGTGAATCGTGTTGGATTCGGTGGACAAAGTGACCAACAAAAACAAATTTGTTTTGTCAATTTGAGAGAAATTCGTGACATTAGGTTTGGTACTCGTGGACCAGTTATGTACAATGATTTGTTTTATGGTGCGGATTTAGAAGTGCGTGCTTTTGGAACTTTTTCTATTAGAATTACGGATGCTACCCAGTTTGTTAAAAATTTTCTACCAGCAAATGTAACCTATTATTCCTTTGATAGTGCTCAGGCTAGAGCTCAAATAGTAACAGAATTTCTTCAATCCTTTACAATGGCTTTAAATGCTTTATCAACAAGCTATCGTATTTCACAATTGCCTTCACAAACTGGAGTTCTTGCAGAACAAGTATTAAGTAATAAACAATATGCTGGTACTTGGAAGGAACGCTTTGGTTTTGAGATTGTTAAAGTTGCTGTTGCAAATATTGAATTTTCGCCTGAATCCAAGGAACTCGTTAAACAATTTTCATCAAATAAGATGAATTTAAAAGCATATGAGGAAATTTCGCAGAAATCATCTAATATTGCAGCACAACAAAAGATTGCATCAGGAATAGAACAACATGGTTTAGGAGATGGTGCAGGAATGATTTTTGGCATGAATATGGTACAAGGTCTAGATGAAAAGGTGACCAAACCAACTCTTTCTCTAGATGAACAAATTGAAGCCCTAACCAAACTTAAATCACTTTTAGATGCAGGTATATTGTCTCAGGAAGAATTTGATATAAAGAAAAAAGAAATTATGGATTTATAATGATAAAAATCAAGTATTGTTATTGATTAGAAGAAGCGGAATTTACCAGATTTAACCTTCGTCAAAGATGAGTCCATCGAATATGGAAACAAGATTGACGCAATGCTACGCAATCTGGATAAGAACTAATACTCTTCGAAAATCAAATTCAAACCATGTCAGCGTCGCCTTGCCGTACTCAAGTACAGCCTGCGGCTAGCTTCCTAGTTTGCTCTTTGATTTTCATTGAGTATAAGAAAGAGGGGTATCCCCTCTTTTTTTGTCAGAGTAGTCTGTTTGCTAATCATCAATATGTTGCCTTTGTAAAAGGCAGTTTAAAAAATTTGTAAATTTCAAATAGTATGATATGATAAACCTTGATATAAATGAAAAACGGAGAGATATATGGCTAAACAAGATATAGCTATGCAAGTACTACAACAAGTGGTGAAACTACCCGTAGTCAAGGTCGATCGAGAAAAGTTTTTAGTAGAAAAGTTTTCAAAGGAATTAGACCGTAAGGATATTCCAACTTTGATTGAACAAGGACCGACGGCTTTATTACCCCAGGAAAGCTTGGATCGCGTGGCCAAGGCCTGTATTAAGGACAATGTCCTGTTAGCCAGTGGAACTTCGGTTTTGGCTGGTCTACCTGGAGGGATTGTCATGGCGATTACTATTCCGACAGACGTAGCCCAGTTTTATGCATTCTCATTAAAACTAGCTCAGGAACTAGGGTATATTTACGGATTTGATGATCTCTGGGCATCGCGCAATGAGTTAAGTGAAGATGCTAAAAACACTCTCGTGCTGTATCTCGGTGTGATGCTGGGAGTAAATGGCGCAGGTGCTCTGCTTCGATCAGGCGGTGTGACAGTAGCCAAGCAAGTCATAAAAGTAGTGAACAAGAAAGCCTTGACAAAGACGCTCTGGTATCCTATTTTAGAAAAAGTTTTGAAGATTTTTGGAGTCAATCTGACAAAAGGAGGCCTAGCCAAAGGGATGGGGAAAGTGATCCCTATCCTAGGTGGAGTCATTTCTGGGGGCTTAACCTTTGCGACCATGAAACCGATGGGAGAAAGATTGCAACGGGAATTGTCCAAGCTAGTCAACTACAATGAAGCGCAATATCAAAGAGACGTTGATATTATCCGAAAAGAGGTCGAAATCATCGAAGGAGAGTAATATGGGACTTATAAAAACTCTAGCTAAAACTTACGGGAATTACTTTTTCGTGATGCAAAGCGTCAAAGTCCTGAAGAACATGAAAAAAGATGACAATGCTCTAGTAGGTTTCGGGAAAGTACTGCTTGCTGACAAGCTGATGGATGTAGCCCAGTGGCTCGCAAAACCAGATGATAAGGAATAACTTGAAATGAAAGAAACTAGCAGGAACTCTTCTGCTAGTTTTTTAATCTCTTTCCATATGGTATAATATAAGCAGTAAAATCATTTTAAAACATACATGGAGGTCGTCATGGATAATATCATCGATGTGTCAATTCCCGTTGCAGAAGTGGTGGACAAGCATCCAGAAGTCTTGGAAATCCTAGTGGAGCTGGGTTTTAAACCACTTGCTAATCCCTTGATGCGCAATACAGTCGGTCGCAAAGTATCGCTCAAACAGGGTTCGAAGCTCGAAGGAACTCCTATGGACAAGATTGTCCGCACGCTAGAAGCGAACGGCTATGAAGTGATTGGATTAGACTAATGGCAGATGAACGGATTCATATCCTACGGGATATTTTGTTAGAATTGCACAATGGCGCCTCTCCCGAGTCGGTTCAGGAGCGTTTTGATGCGACCTTTACAGGTGTTTCAGCTATCGAGATTTCTCTCATGGAGCACGAGTTGATGAACTCAGACTCAGGTGTTACCTTTGAAGATGTCATGGAGCTCTGTGATGTCCATGCCAATCTTTTTAAAAATGCTGTTAAGGGCGTCGAAGTGGAGGATACTGAACACCCTGGCCACCCAGTTCGCGTCTTCAAGGATGAAAATCTGGCTCTCCGTGCAGCTTTGATTCGCATTCGGAGACTGTTGGATACCTATGAGTCTATGGAAGATGAGGAAATGCTGGCAGAGATGCGCAAGGGCTTGGTACGTCAAATGGGGCTGTTGGGGCAATTTGATATCCATTATCAGCGCAAGGAAGAGCTCTTTTTTCCCATCATGGAGCGCTATGGTCACGATTCACCTCCTAAAGTTATGTGGGGGGTGGATGACCAGATTAGGGAACTCTTTCAAACAGCTCTAACGACAGCTAAGGAACTACCAGAAGTGCCGATAAGCAGTGTAAAAGAAGATTTTGAAGCTTTTGCGACAGAGTTTGAAAGTATGATTTTCAAGGAAGAGTCCATCCTCCTCATGATTCTCCTTGAGTCTTTCACCCAGGATGATTGGCTTCAGATTGCGGAGGAGAGCGATGCCTACGGCTATGCCATCATCCGTCCGTCTGAAAAATGGGTGCCAGAACGACAGAGTTTCGTTGAGGAAAAGAGTGCAGAGGAGCCCGTGCAGCTGGACACGGCTGAAGGTCAAGTTCAGCAAGTTATCGATACACCAGAAGGCCAGTTCACCATTACCTTTACCCCTAAGGAAAAGGAAGCAGTGCTGGACCGTCATAGTCAACAGGCTTTTGGCAATGGTTATCTCTCCGTCGAGCAGGCCAATCTCATCCTCAATCACCTCCCTATGGAGATCACTTTTGTCAATAAAGACGATATTTTTCAGTATTACAATGACAATACGCCAGCTGATGAGATGATTTTCAAACGGACGCCGTCCCAAGTCGGGCGCAATGTAGAACTCTGCCATCCGCCCAAATATCTAGAAAAGGTGAAGGCCGTTATGCAAGGTCTTCGTGAAGGGGTCAAGGACAAGTATGAAATGTGGTTCAAGTCAGATTCGCGAGGCAAGTTTGTCCACATTACCTATGCTGCGGTACACGATGAAAACGGGGAATTCCAAGGCGTGTTGGAGTATGTTCAGGATATCCAGCCCTACCGAGAGATTGATACGGACTTCTTCCGTGGATTAGAATAAGGAGAATCAATGAGTTACGAACAGGAATTTATGAAGGAATTTGAAGCTTGGGTCAATACCCAGATCATGATCAACGACATGGCGCACAAGGAAAGTCAAAAGGTCTACGAAGAAGACCAAGACGAACGTGCCAAAGATGCCATGATTCGCTACGAAAGTCGCTTGGATGCCTACCAGTTCTTGCTTGGTAAGTTCGAAAATTTCAAGGCAGGCAAGGGATTCCATGATTTGCCAGAAGGATTGTTTGGTGAGCGAAACTATTAAAATACAGATACTTTCTTGATTTTTTCCCAAAATCTTGATAGAATATCTTTATTAAATCCTTGTCAGAGCAGGGATTTTTTATTGAAAGGATTTTATCATGTCAAAGAAACTCCAACGTAAAAAACAATTGCGAAATAGCCTTCGTCGCTCAGGTGCCTTTTCAAGTACGGTGACCAAAGTTGTCGAAGAGACCAAAAAAGTCGTGAAACACGCAGAAAAATCTGCCAGCGAAGCAGGAAAAGTTGTCTCTAAAAAAGTGGAACAAGCAGTAGAAGCGACCAAGGAACAAGCTCAAAAAGTAGCCAATTCAGTAGAAGATTTCGCAGCTACTTTGGGTGGCCTCTCAGTAGATCGTGCTAAGACTTTCTATGATGAGGGGATCAAGTCGGCTGCTGACTTTAAAAACTGGACTGAAAAAGAACTCCTTGCCTTGAAAGGAATTGGCCCAGCTACCATTAAGAAATTAAAAGAGCACGGAATCAGCTTCAAGTAATCTTTCTTGCCCCTTGCATTTCCGAGAAAAACTTGCTACAATAGAGCCATTAGAGGTGTTTTGGATCCCACATTTTACAGAAAGTGGCGGTGCTGAGAAGTCCACAAATGTGTCAAAACTGGTTGCTGATGGATGAAAAATGAAATAATATTGTCTTTTTATTATAAAGACGAGAGTTGCGGGCTCTGCCCGAAATTGGGTGGTACCGCGGATAAGCACATTCGTCCCTGTCATGTAGATGGCAGGGGCGATTTTTTGTAGAAAGCGAGGTAGAAGGATGACAAGAGCAACATTGCCAGAACGTTTAGAAACCGAACGGCTAGTCTTGCGAGTCCGTACCGTGGCTGATGTTGTGGATATCTTTGACTATGCCAGCAGGCCAGAAGTTTCCTACCCAGCAGGCTTTCCGCCCGTCAAGAGCTTGGAAGATGAGATTTATTATCTGGAGCATATTCTGCCCGAGCGTAATGAAAAGAACGATCTTCCAGCGGGCTATGGAATTGTCGCTAAAGGAACCGATAAGGTCATCGGCTCTGTTGATTTCCCTCGTCGTCACGAGGATGATGTCTTGGAGATTGGCTATATCTTACATCCAGACCATTGGGGTCTAGGTTATGTTCCAGAAGCAGCGCATGCCTTGATTGACCTAGCTTTTAAAGAACTGGGTCTTCATAAGATTGAACTGACTTGCTTTGGGTATAACCTTCAAAGTCAACGAGTCGCAGAGAAACTTGGCTTTACCTTAGAAGCTCGAATCCGAGACCGTAAAGATGCCCAAGGCAACCGCTGTGACGATTTGAGATACGGCTTGCTGAGGAGTGAGTGGGAGGAGATTTGATGCATCTTTTCATCATTGGGGCTCCAGCTTCTGGGAAAATGACGATTGGTCAAGAGTTATCTCGACTGACAAATGCTACCCTCTTTTATAACCATCAAGCCATCGATTTTGCACTAGAAATCTATCAGGACTATACAGAGGAAATGTGGGAATTTGTTCGTGGAATTACCTTTTCTTTCCTTGGAGCAAGTGCTAGGAATCAGCGATCTGTGATTTTAACAGACGTAATTGATTTTTCAAATCAGTACCAGCTGCTGTATTTGAAGCAAATTCAGGATCTGTTGGATGATTATCATCAAGAGATTCTGTTTGTTGAGTTGGAAACGACACTTGAAGAGCGCTTACGTCGAAATCGAACGGAGAATCGATTAAAGCATAAACCCTTAAAACGACATATTGAGGTATCTGAAAGAGAAATTTTGGAGACTGCTGAAACACTTCAATTAAATTCTCAACATCAACCGAATGAGTTGCACCACTACTTTAAAATAAATAATACGAATCTGTCTGCAGAAGAAGTTGCCAAGCAGATTCAAAATAAAATGAATACAATAGAGAAAGGACACACACATGTCTAAAGAACTTTCACCTAAGTACAATCCAGCCGAGGTTGAGGCTGGTCGTTACCAAAAATGGCTTGATTCCGATGTTTTCAAGCCTTCAGGCGATAAAAAGGCTAAGCCATATTCTATCGTCATTCCACCACCAAACGTAACTGGGAAACTTCACCTTGGTCACGCTTGGGATACGACTCTTCAGGATATCATCATCCGTCAAAAACGCATGCAAGGTTTTGATACGCTTTGGCTTCCAGGTATGGACCACGCGGGGATTGCCACTCAGGCTAAGGTTGAGGAGCGCTTGCGCGGTGAGGGTATTAGCCGTTATGATCTCGGTCGTGAAAAATTCCTGGACAAAGTCTGGGAATGGAAAGACGAATATGCCACTACTATCAAGGAACAATGGGGCAAGATGGGGCTCTCTGTAGACTACTCTCGTGAGCGTTTCACTCTTGATGAAGGTTTGTCAAAAGCTGTCCGCAAGGTCTTTGTGGACCTTTACAAGAAAGGCTGGATCTACCGTGGTGAGTTTATCATCAACTGGGACCCAGCTGCTCGCACAGCCTTGTCTGATATCGAGGTGATCCACAAGGATGTCGAAGGTGCCTTCTACCACATGAACTACATGCTAGAAGACGGCTCACGCGCCCTTGAAGTGGCAACAACTCGTCCTGAGACTATGTTTGGGGACGTTGCCGTTGCGGTAAATCCAGAAGACCCACGCTACAAGGACTTGATTGGTAAAAACGTCATCTTTCCAATCGCTAATAAATTGATTCCAATTGTTGGAGACGAACACGCAGATTCTGAGTTTGGTACTGGTGTCGTGAAAATCACACCTGCCCACGATCCAAACGACTTCTTGGTTGGTCAACGTCACAACTTGCCACAAGTTAACGTCATGAATGACGACGGAACCATGAATGACTTGGCCTTTGAATTTGCAGGCATGGACCGTTTTGAAGCTCGTAAGGCAGTCGTGGCTAAGTTGGAAGAAATTGGTGCCCTCGTCAAAATCGAAAAACGTGTCCACAGCGTTGGTCACTCAGAACGTACAGGTGTTGTAGTTGAACCACGCTTGTCTACGCAATGGTTCGTTAAGATGGACCATTTGGCGAAAAATGCCATTGCCAACCAAGATACAGACGACAAGGTAGAATTCTACCCACCTCGTTTCAACGATACCTTCCTTCAATGGATGGAAAATGTCCACGACTGGGTAATCTCTCGTCAGCTCTGGTGGGGTCACCAAATCCCTGCTTGGTACAATGCTGAGGGTGAAATGTACGTCGGTGAAGAAGCTCCAGAAGGCGACGGATGGACTCAGGACGAAGATGTCTTGGATACGTGGTTCAGTTCTGCCCTCTGGCCATTCTCAACCATGGGCTGGCCTGATGTCGACTCAGAAGACTTCAAACGTTACTTCCCAACTTCAACCTTGGTAACAGGTTACGACATCATCTTCTTCTGGGTGTCTCGTATGATCTTCCAATCCTTGGAATTCACTGGTCGTCAGCCATTCCAAAATGTCCTTATCCACGGTCTCATTCGTGACGAGCAAGGACGCAAGATGTCTAAATCTCTCGGTAACGGGATTGACCCGATGGATGTCATTGAGAAATACGGTGCCGATGCCCTTCGTTGGTTCCTTTCAAACGGTTCTGCCCCTGGTCAAGACGTGCGCTTCTCTTACGAGAAAATGGATGCTTCTTGGAACTTCATTAACAAGATCTGGAACATCTCTCGCTACATCCTCATGAACAATGAAGGTTTGACACTTGAGCAAGCAACGGCTAATGTCGAAAAAGTTGCCAACAAGGAAGCTGGAAATGTCACAGACCGCTGGATCCTCCACAACCTCAATGAAACGATCGGCAAAGTCACTGAAAACTTTGATAAGTTTGAGTTTGGTGTTGCTGGACACATCCTCTACAACTTCATCTGGGACGAGTTTGCGGACTGGTATGTTGAGTTGACTAAGGAAGTCCTTTATAGCGATAACGAAGAAGAGAAAGTTATCACACGTTCTGTTCTCCTTTATACCTTAGACAAGATCCTTCGTCTCCTCCACCCAATCATGCCATTCGTGACAGAGGAAATCTTTGGACAAATCTCAGAAGGCTCTATCGTCACAGCGGAATACCCAACTGTTAACCCAGCCTTTGAAGACCTTGAGGCTCACACTGGTGTAGAAAGCCTCAAAGACTTGATTCGTGCTGTTCGTAATGCGCGTGCTGAAGTAAATGTAGCTCCAAGCAAGCCTATCACTATCCTTGTTAAGACAAGCGATAGCGAATTGGAAGCCTTCTTTAACAGCAATGTCAACTACATCAAACGCTTCACAAATCCAGAGCACTTGGAAATCGCATCAACCATCCCTGCTCCTGAACTCGCCATGTCAAGCGTCATCACAGGAGCAGAAATCTACTTGCCACTGGCAGACCTCCTCAATGTCGAAGAAGAACTGGCTCGTCTCGACAAGGAACTGGCTAAATGGCAAAAAGAACTGGACATGGTCGGTAAGAAGCTCTCTAACGAACGCTTCGTAGCCAATGCCAAACCAGAAGTCGTCCAAAAAGAACGCGACAAACAAGCCGACTACCAAGCTAAGTACGATGCGACAGTCGCACGTATTGATGAGATGAAGAAGTTGGTGAAATAAACAATTATATAAATTTAATAAAACACAGTGTAAAAACTGTGTTTTTATGGTATAATCAATATTATAAATATTTATTGAAAGTTGAGACTTTTTTATGACACAAAATAAACTTGTCAGAAGAAATTTTGATATATCGTTTAATGAACTTTATGATATGTATAATGATGGAGAATTAGTTATTAAGCCAGAATTCCAAAGATTATTTAGATGGTCATTAACACAGCAATCTCTCTTTATTGAGTCCCTTCTTTTAGATATGCCCATACCTCCTATTTATGTAGATGAGCAAGAAGATGGGAGGTATGTTCTAGTAGATGGACTACAAAGAATTTCATCTTATCTAAATTTCAGAGGCATAACGTTAGATTCTCCTGAATTAACAGCTATTGATTCAGATGATGATGACTGCGAGATAGACTTTGAACGAGTTGAACCAGGTTTTCAATTATCAGGTTGTGAAATTATTGATGATTTGAATGGTAAAGAATTTGACGAGTTAAGCATAGAGGAAAAACGGCAATTAAAACGTACGTTTATTCGAGTAGAAGTCTTAACAAAAGAAAATCCAAAAGAAATTAAATACCATATGTTTAAGAGATTAAATTCTGGTGGAGCATTGCTATCTAAACAAGAATTAAGAAACAGTAATATACGCATGATTGACGAGAAGTTCATAAACTTTATTAATGAACTGGCTAACTCTGAAGATTTTGTTGAATTGACATATTACATGACAGAATCTGATAAGCAGCAAATGAAGAGAGCTGAAATCGTTTTAAGATTTTTCTTGTTTAAAAATAAATTTATTAATGATAATCCAGATGTAAGAATGGGGTTTTTAGATGATGAACTTACGGCTTATTTAGAGGAAGTTTCATCGCAAAAGGTTCCTTTTGAATATGAAACTGAGAAGGAAAACTTTTTAAGTCTAATTTCGTATCTTAAGAATCAGTTTGGTAGTGAGATTTTCAGTGGTATTAGCAAACACAATACTATTTCCAAAAGATTTGTCCAGTATAACTATGACGGTTTTATGCAATATTTCTCAAAAGAAAGTAATAGAGATTCCTCAATTACTCTTGATAAGATTAATGAGATAAAAAATAGTGATGAGTATAAGCAATACCGAACTGGAGGTCTGGAAAATTCTAGAAAACGCGTTGAGGTAATAGCAGGGAAATTAAATGGATGATATTAGGGAGTCTCTTGACCAAATTTTAGATGTTTCAATTAATAGTATTAAAAATGAAAAGAATTTTTTAAATTTAGTATTATCCGACTCTCCTGAGGGTAAAATTCTAAAAGAACTACCAATTTTTAAGGATAATGGAGCATTATATAAATTGATATTTTCAGTCTATGCTACATTTGAATATACAATTAAGGAATGCTGTTATAATGTCTTGTTAACAATTGATCATAAAAATATAGAATCATTGACAGATGAGATACAAATGCTAACCTTTCGACAGAAGCTTGATGAATTACGCAAAAAAATTACTGAAAAAAGGGAAGATAACACAGTTATTAAACCACTTACGGACTTGCATATCAAAATTAAAAAACAAAGCAAATTCAACAGCAATGAAAATATGATCGATACAAAGTCAAATCTGAATTACAACAATTTTACCGAAATTCTTGAAATATTTCATTTTGATAAAACAAAATATAAATCCTATTCAATTCTTATTGATTCAATAATAACTTATCGAAATATGATTGCTCATGGAAATAGGAAGGATCTAACTGCGATAAACATTAGAGAAAAGATCCCAGGAAATTATAAAATTATTACTCTTAAGAAAGAAAATAATCGACTTTACTTTGAAGATTTGTGTAGTGATATGATTAATCTTCTTGAACTATTTTGTCAGGATCTTACAGATTATGTAAACGAACAAAAGTATTTTCGTCAAAATAATTGAATATTATTTTAAATAATTTAAAAAAGAACGATCTTCTAAAAGTTAAACTGAAAATATTATCTTTATAGAATAACACAGAAACACGGTGATAAACCGTGTTTTTTGATATAATGAATATAAAAATAAAAGATTTTAAATTTAGGAAGAATTAAAGAATGAAGAAAATAAACCGTTTAACTGTAATAGACTTTTTTTGTGGAGCGGGTGGTTTTTCAGAAGGTTTTCGAAGAGCAGGTTACGATGTAATAATGGGAATCGATAACTGGCAACCTGCAATTACCACACATAATTTTAATCACGGACTAAATGATAATGTAAAAAGTGTACTTGATTTTGAGAATATAGAAGAAATAAATAAGCTGCCTGATACAGATATCATCATTGGTAGCCCACCATGTCAGTTGTTTTCTCTTTCTAATCAGGGTGGAAATGCTAATAAAGATTCAGGTATTAATTTAATTAAAACTTTTTATAAAGTAATTGCCGTAAAGAAATTTCAAAAGAATTCTAAGTTAAAAGCATGGTTAATGGAGAATGTCCCAAATTCACAAAACTATGTCCAAGAAGAATACACATTTGAAGACTTAGATTTAGCAGAATGGGCTCTATCTCAAAGTTTAAATCCCAAATCTATTGCAATAAGATCCAAGTATAATGGTGGTATATTACATGCAGATGACTATGGTGCTGCTCAATCAAGAAGACGTTTTGTTAGTGGAGAAATAACAAAAACAGGAAACTTCCCTTTCCCTAATAAATTGAAACAAGAAAGAATAACTCTAAATAAATTATTTAAAAAATTTCCAGACCCCTTAGCTCACTCATCTTGCGATTTTATAGTAGATCCCAATTATCCAATGGAAAAAGTAAGTATTAAAGATTTTAAAGACCATTTTTATGATACAGGTGTCTATCAAGTGCAATGGCAAAAAGCTCGGGATTTAAAGCAAAGACATCCTTATATGGGTAAGATGTCATTCCCAGAAAACATGAACAAGCCAAGTCGGACAATTATGGCTACACAGTCAGCTAGTACTAGAGAAGCTATTCTATATAAATCAAATTGTAATAGAAAAGGTGATGGTGAGTATCGATTGCCAACTATCAGAGAAGCAGCTTGTATTATGGGGTATCCGTTAGACTATCAATTCTTCGGTGATGAGTCTACAAAGTGGAGACAAATAGGAAATGCTGTTTGCGTTCAATTATCTTTTGCTTTAGCTGTTAAAATTTTAGAACTAATAAACTCACCACTATTACCTGCTAAGATTATTGATAAAGATTTAAGTCAATTTAAATATTTGGATAATAAAAAGATTAAAGTTTTTAATAATCCTCCCAAACGAAGTGAAAAAGCATTGTTTAGACAATTTCCTATTAAGTCAGGAAATATGACTGTTGACTTAACTAATAAAGTTAATGGAAAAGTTGGGAATTGGGGTGTTATTGCGCATGCTGGTACTGGTAAAGGATTCAAAAGTATAATTATCTCCCGTTCTAATCAAATGGAAGCTAAAAAACTTCTTCGTAAATTAAAACCGGATTTAATAGAGGAATTGAAAGATAACGAAATTCTTAGGAAATACTCGATAAAACAATTAAATTTAGAAAATAAGAAGTATGGTTTCTTTCTGGATGATGTTTCACATCCATATTATATCATCGATTATATTGGTAAATTAATATGCAGCCATACAGATAACGGCGACATTGAGGTTGATGTTTCTGGAACAGAGTTCACCCAACTTAAGGATAAGATTCCATTGAGCCAATTAATGTCAATTTACCTAGTCCCTATTATAATTTATGGAAAATAAATAAAAGGAGATTCAAAATGAGTCAAGATTTAAATAAACTTATTGAAGAAAAATCTATTGAAAAAACAACTTTAACAAAACGTTTGACAATTGGAGGGAAAACAAAAGACTATCCAGTATATAAATTTCCTTTAGAATATTTGTATTATAATGATCAGAACGGACGTATTAATACAGTTTACCATCAGTACATATCAAATCATGGGAAATTAACACCAGAAATTGGAGATTCAAAATATAATGAAATATTTGAAAAATTTATTTTTGAATCTAAAAAGCAAGCTTTAAAGGATACTCAAATTTCTATTTCTGAAAAAGGACAACAAGAGCCTGGTGTAATTCTTTCCGATGGAAGAGTTATTGATGGGAATCGTAGATTTACAGCTCTTCGCAGAATACAAAAAGAAACAAAAATCCAACAATACTTCGAAGCTGTTATACTTTCATTTGATATCAGTAATAAAATTGATGAAAAGAAAATAAAAGAGTTAGAATTAGATTTGCAGCTTGGTCGTCAAGAAAGAGTAAGTTATGACCCAATTGATCGTATTTTTGACGTCTATAACACAATAGAAGTTCAAAAACTAATGACTCCTGAAGAATATAAAAAAGCAAGTGGTGCTGGTAATACTAAGGGAATTAACAAAGACTTACGTCTTGCTGATCTAATTATCAAGTTCTTATCCATAGTCGCTCCCAACGAAAATCCTATTGATAAATTTTATCTTGCTAGAGAATTGAAGTTAGATGGACCTCTGGAAGATATTGAAAGAACAATTAACAAATTAAAAAAAGATAAAGAGACGATAACTCAAAATGTACTAACTATTTTAGCAGTCCAGATTGCAAAGTCTGAAGTTGGTGATAGAGATATTACTAGAAAAATCCGAGATGTCAAATATAATATTTTAGACAATCCTGAAATGAAAGAACATTTCATAAGTGCTACTGATGAGCATGTAGATAATATTATTGACTTTTTTGAGTCTAATCCGATAGATAAGGCAAGTGATTTAAAAAATAATCTAAATAACAATCTTGAGATAGCAGAAGTATCAAGTAAATTATTACAAACAACTAACAGATTATCAAACAAAGGCCAAATAACAGCAAATCGCAGACAATCCTTGGTAAAATTGCAAGAAATCAGAGATACATTAGAAGATTTATCTGCTGAAGATTTAAAAGAACTGCATGAAGAAGAATTTTTTGAGGCAAAAGAAATTCTTCAAGAAATTAGAGATTTAGCATTTAAATTATCCAAATAGAGAAAAGGGGAAAAGGAATGGTATTTTCTCTAAAACTTAAAAATCTAATACAACCTACATATCAAAGTGAAAATTTAGTTAAAGAATTCTATGAACCGGTATTATCTGAAGCTACTATTTATAGAAGAGTTTCAGCCTATTTTTCTAGTGAGGGACTGGGGTTATATTCGAAGGGGTTGGATAAATTATTTGGAAATAATGGATTTGCTCAATTTATCATTTCGACTGATATCTCTGAAGAAGATTTTAAAAAAATTCAAGAAGGATATGCTCTTAAAAATAGTTTAGTAGATTTGCCTGCTCAGTTAAGGCAAACTATTCTAAATGATCAAACAAAAGAATCGTTAGGTAATCTGGCATTTATGATTGCAAGTAACCATGCAGAGGTAAAGTTTGCAGTTATTCCAAGAGGACGAGGGATTTTTCATGATAAATTCGGTCTTATTGATTCAGATGATGAAACTGTCTTTTTTAACGGATCTGTTAATGAAACTAGAAATGGTTTAGAATATAATTATGAAAGTATTTCTGTAGATGTTTCTTGGGATTCAAGTACGAATGTTCAAACACGAATACTAGCTAACAAAAATAGATTTGACCGATTGTGGAAAAATGAAGAGAAAGATATTCTGACAATTGATGCTACAAAAATTGTTTATGATGAAATAAAAAAATACCAGCAATATTCCACAATAAATAAAGTTAAAGAAAATCAGTCAGATAATAATATCTATTTTTATTTAAAAAGTGGAAATATAATTGTACGTCAAGATAACTCTTCTATACAGATTACAAGCTCAGATAGAAAACTAAAGCCTGGATCGGATTTGTCCAATAAATATTTTGAAGATGATAATTCAACTATCAAATCAGAATTTTCTTATATGGATATAAATTACATTATTAAAGAAACAAGGAAAAGATGTGATAGAAAAAATATTATAGTTGAAGTATCAGAGGAAGTACAAGAATACCTAAAGTCAAATCAATACTCGATTGAACAATATCGTAAGTTGGGAATTTATTTAAAATCACCTGAACAATATACAATTCATAGGGAACAAGAAAAGTTTGAAGAGTTTGTTTCTGTTGTTAGTTCAGAGGTTGCACGGCCGTTTAAAAAATTGCAACTTGAGGCAGCCTTCTACGAATACAGGATGGCTAGAGCTGCGAATTTTTCTGTGCCAGGTTCTGGTAAAACTGCTATGATTTTGGCCGTTTTTGCATTTTTGAATTCCTCGAAAGTTGAAAGTGAGCATGTAGATAATTTATTGGTTATTTGTCCTATTAATGCCTTCAACAGTTGGAAAGAAGAATTTAAACAAGTTTTTGGAAACAAGAAACAGTTAGAAGTAATTGATTGTCAAAGTTCCAAAGATTTTGATTACGATTTATCTTTGAACTGGAAAACATCAAATCTTGTATTAGTGAATTATGAATCGCTGACAAAATACAAAGAGAAGTTGCAGGAATTGTTGTCAATTAAGACAATGATTGTCTTTGATGAAGTTCATAGAATAAAAAAACCTTTTGGAGTTCGTGCTCAAGCTGCTTTAGAACTAGTTAAGGATTCAAGATTTAAGTTTGTTTTAACTGGGACACCTATACCTAATTCTTATCAAGATATCTATAATTTCCTCCATCTATTGTATTCAAATGAGTATAATTCCTTTTTTAGATGGAATTTAGATGAATTAAAAAATCCTAGTGTTAGGAAAATTGAAGAAATTAATAAAGCTTTAATTCCATTCTTCTGGCGCTTAAACAAAGATGACTTAGGAGTACCTAAACCAGATCCAGATAATTTTTTGGTTGTTGAACCTAGCGAAGAACAGAAACAATTAGCGCAGTCTATATACTATAATGAATCGTCGAGTTTAGCCAGATTGATTCGATTGATACAAGCGTCTACAAATCCTGAATTAATTAACAAAAGGATTGAATATAAAGATATGTGGTTTGCAGACGATAATGATAAAGATGATACTGTTGAAATATCTGAAGAAATATTTAATAATAGACTACAAATTGTTTCGGACTCGGGAATCAGAGAAGCCAAAGGATATGATGAGTATGATTTTTCAAGTATGATTTCTCCTAAATTTGAGAAAGGTATTGATAAAATTCAAGAGCTCATATCTGAGGGGAAAAAAGTCATAGTTTGGGCAATATTTGTTGATACTATGAAAAAGATACAAAATAGGTTAGACCAAGTTGGAGTGAAATCTAATTTAGTGTATGGTGGTACAGATGTATCTGATCGGCAGAATCTGATTGATGATTTTCGATTTGGTAATACTATGGTTATGATTTCTAATCCTCAAACGCTAGGTGAATCTGTATCTTTGCATAAAGAAGTTCATGATGCTTTGTATTTTGAATACAATTTTAATCTAACTTTTATGCTTCAATCTCGAGATAGGATCCATAGATTAGGATTAGAAGATAACCAATATACAAGATATTATTATCTACAGACCAGATGTGAACCAGATGATAGTGGTAATCCAGGTTATATTGATCAACAGATTTATAAGAAACTGGAAACTAAGGCTAACATAATGCACAATGCTATTGATAATAATATTCTATCACCAGAATTTTCTCAAAATGAGATAGATGAAGCAATTAGTATTATTGACGAGGAGAGAAATCGTATTTTAAAAAACACTAATTAAAATGAATCCCGTTAGCTTTTAACTAAATACCGCTATTTTTATTGCATATGCCTTAAATTTACCATGTGTTAAAATCAATTGATTTTTACTTAATAAATCATAGATAAATCTATTTTAACCTTTGACTATTCCGCAAAATTATCGTACAATAAAGAGTACATGATAAAATGAGGTCAGAGTCTGTTCGCTCTGGCGATAGTAGTAAAAATGAGGAGAAACGCTTTGGAATTAGAAGTATTTGCTGGGCAAGAAAAAAGTGAACTATCTATGATTGAGGTAGCACGTGCTATCTTGGAACTTCGTGGTCGCGATCATGAGATGCATTTTAGTGATCTTGTAAACGAAATTCAAAACTACCTTGGAACATCAAACAGCGATATCCGCGAAGCTTTGCCTTTGTTCTACACAGAGTTGAACTTTGACGGTAGCTTCATCTCACTTGGAGACAACAAATGGGGCCTTCGTTCATGGTATGGTGTGGACGAAATCGACGAAGAAATCATCGCTCTTGAAGAAAGTGACGACGATGAAGTAGCACCAAAAGCTAAGAAAAAACGTGTCAATGCCTTTATGGATGGTGATTCAGATGCCATTGACTACAATGCGGATGATCCAGAAGACGAAGATGCATACGAAGCAGATCCAGCTCTTTCATACGATGATGAAAATCCAGATGATGAGAAAAATGAAGTGGAAGCTTACGATGCAGAAATCAACGAAATCGCTCCTGATGACTTGGGTGAAGACGTGGATCTCAACGAAGAAGACGACGAGTTTTCTGACGATGACGCTGAAACGAGTGAAGAAGAGTAAAAGACTTCACAGAGGAGATCGCCTGATCTCCTTTTTTGTTGCTTGAGCGTGTTGTCCGTTTGGATGCGGATTTTTAGTTTGTTTTCTGAAAACAATCTTCTTTTTTTCATCTTTTACCAATTCGGGTTGACAAATATTCTGCTTTGAGGTATCATATTGTTCGGGCACCTCTTTTAGAGGTCGGGGCTCCCTAGTTACTAGGGAGCTATTTTTGTTTTTTCAGGAAGTTTTCTTGAAGAGTTGTTATTCATAAGGGTCTTGTTTTCGATCTCCCCTCGTAGTTAACAAGGCCTTGAGCATTTTAGAAAGAGGAATCTATGTCTACGAAATATATTTTTGTAACTGGTGGTGTGGTGTCGTCTATTGGGAAAGGGATTGTCGCAGCAAGTCTGGGTCGTCTCTTGAAAAATCGTGGTCTCAAAGTGACTATTCAGAAGTTTGACCCTTATATCAATATCGATCCGGGAACCATGAGTCCTTACCAGCACGGGGAAGTCTTTGTGACTGATGATGGGGCTGAGACAGATTTGGACTTGGGTCACTATGAACGTTTCATCGATATCAATCTCAACAAATATTCCAACGTGACAACTGGTAAAATCTACAGTGAAGTTCTTCGTAAGGAACGCCGTGGCGAATATCTTGGGGCAACTGTTCAAGTCATTCCTCATATCACAGATGCTTTGAAAGAAAAAATCAAGCGTGCTGCTGTAACGACCGACTCTGATGTCATTATCACAGAGGTTGGTGGAACCGTTGGGGATATCGAGTCCTTGCCATTCCTAGAGGCCCTTCGTCAGATGAAGGCAGATGTGGGGGCAGATAATGTCATGTACATCCATACAACCTTGCTTCCTTATCTCAAGGCTGCTGGTGAGATGAAGACCAAGCCAACCCAGCATTCTGTAAAAGAATTACGCGGTTTGGGAATCCAGCCAAATATGTTAGTTATTCGTACTGAGAAACCAGCTGGTCAAGGCATTAAAAACAAACTAGCTCAGTTCTGTGATGTGGCACCAGAAGCTGTTATCGAGTCTTTGGATGTTGAACACCTTTACCAAATTCCATTGAATTTACAGGCGCAAGGTATGGACCAAATTGTTTGTGACCATTTGAAACTAGACGCACCAGTAGCGGATATGACTGAGTGGTCAGCCATGGTGGACAAGGTCATGAACCTGAAAAAACAAGTCAAGATTTCCCTTGTTGGTAAGTATGTGGAGTTGCAAGATGCCTACATCTCTGTGGTCGAAGCCTTGAAACACTCTGGTTATGCCAACGACGCAGAAGTGAAGATTAATTGGATCAATGCTAATGATGTGACAGCAGAGAATGTGGCGGAGCTCTTGTCTGATGCGGACGGAATCATCGTACCAGGAGGTTTTGGCCAACGTGGTACGGAAGGAAAAATTCAAGCCATCCGTTATGCGCGTGAGAATGATGTTCCAATGTTGGGAGTCTGCTTGGGAATGCAGTTGACTTGTATCGAGTTTGCTCGTCACGTTTTGGGTCTTGAAGGTGCCAATTCTGCTGAACTTGCACCAGAAACAAAATATCCTATCATTGATATCATGCGTGACCAGGTTGATGTTGAAGATATGGGTGGAACCCTTCGTTTGGGACTTTATCCGTCTAAGTTAAAACGTGGTTCTAAGGCAGCGGCTGCTTATCATAATCAAGAAGTGGTGCAACGCCGTCACCGTCACCGTTATGAGTTTAACAACGCCTTTCGTGAACAGTTTGAGGCAGCAGGTTTTGTCTTCTCAGGAGTTTCTCCAGACAATCGTTTGGTCGAAATTGTGGAAATTCCTGAAAATAAATTTTTTGTAGCTTGTCAGTATCACCCTGAACTTTCCAGCCGTCCAAACCGTCCAGAAGAGCTCTACACTGCCTTTGTCACTGCAGCGGTTGAAAATAGCAATTAGAAAAATTCGAACCTTTGAGAACAATCTCAGAGGTTTTTTATTCATTTAGAAAAGTCTTGCTAACTCAGGCGCTTGATAATAAGAATCAGAAGTTTTCTTTCTACAGTAATGGATGAGATTTTCCTTGCTCGTATACGGCTTCCCTATTTGTCCTAGCGCCCTTTTTGTGTTACAATGAAAGGTATGAAAGCTAAGAAATTATGGATGACTGGCTTGACTGTGGCTGGTCTAAGCGCCCTTGCTTTGGGGGCTAAAAAAGCAGCAGATAACCACAAACTCATGAAGACGCAAGAAGAGTTGACCGCTATCGTGCGCGAACTTTTCTCAGATATGGGTGAGATTGCGACTCTCTATGTTCAAGTCTACGAAAGTAGTCTAGAGCGACTCGTCGGAGGGGTCATTTTCGAGGATGGTCGTCACTATACTTTTGTCTATGAAAATGAAGACCTAGTCTATGAGGAGGAAGTCTTATGATTATTCCCAGTAGTATAGAAGAACTCGCAGGTTTTGTCGAGCAGGATGGTAAGAAGGTCTTTCTTTTTGTGGCAGACTGGTGTGGAGATTGTCGTTATATCTATCCAGCCTTGCCAGAGATTGAGGAGACCAATCCAGAGTTCACCTTTATTCGAGTGGACCGAGACCAGTACATGGATCTGGCCAAACTCTGGGATGTGTACGGGATTCCTAGCCTTGTTGTGCTAGAAAAGGACAAGGAAATCGGCCGATTTGTCAATCGTGACCGTAAAAGCAAGCAACAAATTAACGACTTTTTAGCAGAACTGAAATAGGAGAAAATGGAGACAATGATTTTTACATATAATAAAGAGCATGTTGGCGATGTCCTTATGATCATCGTGAAAAACAGCGGAGATGCCAAGTTGGACGTGGAGCGCAAAGGCAAGGTAGCCCGTGTTTTCCTCAAAGAAAATGGAGAAACAGTGGCTTGGAATATTTTCGAAGTTTCAAGTTTATTTGAAATTGTAGAGCGCGGTCAAGTCTTTTTGACAGATGAGCAAGTCGCTCGTTTGAACCAAGAATTGCAGGCGGAAGGCTTTACAGAAGAAATTGTTAATGATAAGGAACCAAAGTTTGTTGTCGGTGAGATTGTCGAGATGGTAACTCACCCAGATAGTGACCACCTTAACATCTGCCAAGTTGCAGTCGCAAGTGATAAGACAGTGCAAATCGTTGCAGGGGCTCCTAATGCGCGTGTCGGTCTGAAAACCATTGTCGCTCTTCCTGGAGCTATGATGCCAAAAGGCAATCTCATTTTCCCAGGCGAACTTCGTGGTGAAAAGAGTTTTGGCATGATGTGCAGTCCTCGTGAATTGCATTTGCCAAATGCTCCACAAAAACGTGGGGTTATTGAATTATCAGAAGACCAAGTTATTGGAACTCCATTTGACCCAGCCAAACACTGGACTGCCTAGGAAATTGTCAGTGTTTGATAGACCAGATAGGGGGATAAGATGGCGAAAAATGTAGTGATTACAGGAACGACCTCAGGAATCGGTGAAGCGATTGCGCGTGCTTATCTGGAGCAGGGAGAGAATGTCGTTCTAACAGGGCGACGGACAGACAGACTAGAGGCCTTCAAGTCAGAGTTTGCAGAAACTTTTCCAAATCAAACAGTTTGGACCTTTCCACTGGATGTCACGGATATGACCATGGTCAAGACTGTCTGCTCCGATATTTTGGAAACGATAGGGCAGATTGATATCTTGGTCAATAATGCGGGACTAGCTCTTGGCTTGGCTCCCTATCAAGACTATGAAGAGTTGGATATGCTGACCATGTTAGATACCAATGTCAAGGGGTTGATGGCAGTCACTCGCTGTTTCTTGCCAGCAATGGTAAAAGCCAATCAGGGACATATTATCAATATGGGATCGACCGCAGGAATCTATGCCTATGCGGGTGCAGCTGTTTACTCAGCCACCAAGGCAGCAGTTAAGACTTTTTCAGATGGCCTGCGAATTGATACCATCGCAACGGATATCAAGGTGACCACCATTCAGCCAGGGATTGTCGAAACAGATTTCTCTACAGTTCGTTTTCACGGTGATAAAGAGCGGGCTGCGACCGTCTATCAGGGAATAGAAGCCCTGCAAGCACAAGATATCGCAGATACGGTTGTCTATGTGACCAGTCAGCCTCGCCGTGTGCAGATTACAGATATGACTATTATGGCCAATCAACAGGCTACAGGTTTCATGGTTCATAAAAAATAAAAAATTTCTTCGAAAAGTTACAAATTTTTGTAACTTTTTTTGATTCCTTACGAATAGATAAGTAGGAGGAAGAAAATATGTATAATAAAGTTATTCTTATTGGACGTTTAACGTCTACACCAGAATTGCACAAAACAAACAACGACAAGTCAGTGGCGCGAGCAACTATCGCTGTGAACCGTCGTTACAAAGACCAAAACGGGGAACGTGAAGCTGACTTTGTCAATCTTGTTCTTTGGGGGAAATTGGCTGAAACCTTGGCAAGCTACGCAACTAAAGGTAGTCTTATCTCTGTGGATGGAGAACTTCGTACCCGTCGCTTTGAGAAAAAGGGCCAGATGAACTATGTGACTGAAGTCCTTGCCACAGGATTCCAACTTTTGGAAAGCCGCGCCCAACGGGCTATGCGTGAAAATAACGCAGGACAGGATTTGGCAGATTTGGTCTTGGAAGAGGAAGAATTGCCATTTTAAACATTGAAAAGTCTGACTTGGTCTCAGGCTTTTTTATATTGCCAAAGTCAGACTTTTTTCTTGACTATTTCTGACCAAGTGATACAATAGAACTATGAATTAGCACTCAGATATAAAGAGTGCTAATAATATGTATTTCATCATGGAGGAAAACAGATGTTGAAACCATTAGGAGACCGTGTGGTCTTGAAAATCGAAGAAAAAGAACAAACTGTTGGAGGCTTTGTCCTTGCGGGCTCAGCCCAAGAAAAAACAAAAACAGCCCAAGTTGTAGCTACTGGACAAGGGGTTCGTACCTTGAACGATGACTTGGTTGCTCCAAGCGTTAAGGCTGGAGACCGTGTCTTAGTTGAAGCCCACGCAGGTCTTGATGTCAAAGATGGCGATGAAAAATACATCATTGTAGGCGAAGCCAATATCTTGGCAATTGTGGAAGAATAGAAGGAGAAAGTAAGTATGTCAAAAGAAATTAAATTTTCATCTGATGCTCGTTCAGCTATGGTCCGTGGTGTCGATATCCTTGCAGATACTGTTAAAGTAACCTTGGGACCAAAAGGTCGTAACGTTGTGTTGGAAAAATCATTTGGCTCACCACTCATCACCAATGACGGTGTGACCATTGCCAAAGAAATCGAGTTGGAAGACCATTTTGAAAATATGGGTGCCAAGTTGGTATCAGAAGTCGCTTCAAAGACCAATGATATCGCAGGTGACGGAACGACAACTGCAACAGTCTTGACTCAAGCTATCGTCCGCGAAGGAATCAAAAACGTTACTGCGGGTGCCAACCCAATCGGTATTCGTCGGGGGATTGAAGCTGCAGTTGCCGCAGCTGTAGAAGCCTTGAAAAACAATGCCATTCCAGTTGCTAATAAAGAAGCCATCGCTCAGGTTGCTGCCGTATCTTCTCGTTCTGAGAAAGTCGGTGAATACATTTCTGAAGCCATGGAAAAAGTTGGCAAAGATGGAGTCATCACTATTGAAGAATCACGTGGTATGGAAACAGAGCTTGAAGTCGTTGAAGGAATGCAGTTTGACCGCGGTTATCTATCACAGTACATGGTGACGGATAGCGAAAAAATGGTGGCTGATCTTGAAAATCCATACATTTTGATTACTGACAAGAAGATTTCCAATATCCAAGAAATCTTGCCGCTTCTAGAAAGTATTCTTCAAAGCAATCGTCCACTCTTGATTATTGCAGATGATGTGGATGGTGAAGCTCTTCCTACTCTTGTATTGAACAAGATTCGTGGAACCTTCAACGTAGTAGCAGTTAAGGCCCCTGGCTTTGGGGACCGTCGTAAGGCTATGTTGGAAGACATCGCCATCTTGACAGGTGGAACTGTTATCACAGAAGATCTTGGCCTTGAGTTGAAGGACGCTACTATTGAGGCGCTTGGTCAAGCAGCGAGAGTGACTGTGGACAAAGACAGTACGGTTATCGTAGAAGGTGCGGGCAATCCTGAAGCCATTTCCCACCGTGTTGCGGTTATCAAGTCTCAAATCGAAACCACAACTTCTGAATTTGATCGTGAAAAATTGCAAGAACGCTTGGCGAAATTGTCAGGTGGTGTCGCAGTTATCAAGGTCGGAGCTGCAACTGAAACTGAGTTGAAAGAAATGAAACTCCGCATTGAAGATGCCCTCAACGCTACTCGTGCAGCCGTTGAAGAAGGAATCGTTGCAGGTGGTGGAACAGCTCTTGTAAATGTTATTCCAGCCGTAGCTGATTTGGAATTGACAGGAGATGAAGCGACAGGACGCAATATTGTTCTCCGTGCCTTGGAAGAACCTGTTCGTCAAATCGCCCACAATGCAGGATTCGAAGGTTCTATTGTTATTGACCGCTTGAAGAATGCTGAAGTTGGTACAGGCTTCAACGCAGCAACTGGTGAGTGGGTCAACATGATTGAAGAGGGAATCATCGACCCAGTTAAAGTGAGCCGTTCAGCCCTTCAAAATGCAGCATCTGTAGCCAGCTTGATTTTGACAACAGAAGCAGTCGTAGCCAATAAACCGGAACCAGCAGCCCCAGCTCCAGCAATGGATCCAAGTATGATGGGCGGGATGATGTAAAAGTAACTTATAAAAAACACAAAAGGAGGGAAGAACATTCCCTCCTTTTATGATTTTCTCTTCTAAAATTGATTTGAGCTCTCCTAACTTATATGATAAAATAAGACTAGAAGAAGGAGAAGAACATGATCGATGTAGAAGAAATTCTGAGCAAGATGAATCCCAATCAGAAGATTAATTATGACCGTGTTATGCAAAAAATGGTTCAAGTTTGGGAGAAAAATGAGCAACGTCCCACTATTCTCATGCATGTTTGCTGTGCTCCTTGTAGTACCTACACCCTAGAATACCTGACCAAATACGCTGATGTGACTATCTATTTTGCCAATTCCAATATCCATCCCAAGGCAGAATACCACAAGCGGGCTTACGTCACCAAGAAATTTGTCAGTGATTTCAATGAGCGAACAGGCAATACGGTTCAGTACCTAGAAGCTCCCTACGAACCAAATGAATACCGGAAGTTAGTCAGAGGACTGGAAGAAGAACCCGAAGGTGGCGACCGTTGCAAGGTTTGTTTTGACTACCGTCTGGACAAAACAGCACAGGTAGCTATGGACTTGGGCTTTGACTACTTTGGTTCAGCTTTGACCATCAGTCCCCATAAGAATTCTCAAACCATCAACAGCATCGGAATTGATGTGCAAAAGATTTACACAACCCACTATCTTCCAAGTGATTTCAAGAAAAATCAAGGCTACAAACGTTCAGTGGAGATGTGCGAGGAGTATGATATCTATCGTCAATGTTATTGTGGATGCGTCTATGCAGCTCAAGCTCAGAACATTGACCTTGTTCAGGTTAAGAAGGATGCCACAGCTTTCTTGTTGGATAAGGATGTTGAAAAAGATTATTCTCATATCAAGTTTACTGTCACTAAATTAGATATATAGCAATTAACCCAGCTTCCAGGCTGGGTTTTTCCAATAAAAAAACCAGGGCTCTCACCCCGGCTTGACAACTTTACCGATTCTTTAGTTCTATGTAGCGTTTGTACCAAATGTTGACATAGGCCTCTGAGAAAGGACCGCGTCCATTGTTGATCCAATCAACAAGGATTTTAACATGCTCTTTCAAAATATAGTCTAAATCATCAGAATACTTCATTTTGCGTTTATGGCGTTCATATTCTTCAACGTCCAAGAGACGCTTTTCACCATCAGTGAAAACCTTGACATCCAAATCATAATCAATGTATTTCAGGGCTTCTTCATCTAGATAGTAGGGGCTGGCCATATTGCAATAGTAGGAAATCCCATTATCACGAATCATGGCAATGATATTAAACCAATATTTTTTGTGAAAGTAAACAATAGCCGGTTCTCGAGTCACCCAACGACGACCGTCACTTTCGGTAACAAGTGTGTGGTCGTTGACGCCAATAATAGCGTTCTCTGTTGTTTTTAGTACCATGGTGTCCCGCCAAGTACGGTGGAGACTTCCATCATGCTTATAACTTTGAATTGTAATAAAGTCGCCTTCTTTTGGAAGTTTCATAACTAACCAACTTTCTACAATTTATAAGTTTATCGTTTACTATTATATCATAAATCGGTCTAATTTTTTTGAATTTTACACGAAAATATTAAAGATATTCTCTGAGAGCGCTGGCTATATCCGAAAAATCATAGCCTTTTCTAGCTAAAACTTGGGTTAAACGCTGTTTAAGTTCGTATCCTTCATACTTTCGAGCATATTTAGAATATTGTTTATCCAGTTCTTTAAAAATGAGCTCTTGAGTCGTTTCTTGGTCAACTTGACTATCCAAGTCATCAAAAGCAATTTTAGCATCAGAATAGGAGAAGCCTTTGTTCGTTAAGTTTTGGATAATCTTATCTTGCAAGGCACGAGCGGGAAGCTTTCCATTGTATTTTTTAAGCAGTTTTTCTGCAACACGTTGAGCAATCTCTGAAAAATCAAAATCCTTTAAAACCTCTTCAATAGTTGATTTGGCAATCCCTTTTTGAGACAGTTTTTGAGCTAGCACATAGGGTCCCTTATCTCCAGAAAGTTGATTGGCATTGATGATGGAATAAGCATACTGATGGTCATTAATCCAGTTATCTTCTTTTAGGTTAGCGATAACTTGACTAGTGATTTTTTCATCAAGATCATACTTTTTCAGATACTCACGAACTTCCTTTTCGGTTCGAGCTTTAAATGATAGATGGTAGAGGGCGAGATTCTTACCATAAGAAAACTGAGCAAAGCCCTGTATCTCGATTAATTCTTCCTTGCTGATCACCTTATCTTTAGACAACATAAAACGGACAATGGTATCTTCCGTGATATAAGAGGTTTGCTGTCCATCTAACTCCATCAAGTAGAGACGTTTTTTCTTTTCAAGTTTTGTGATTTTCATAGTTCTATTATACCCTAAAATGTGATAAGATAGGGGTATGAATCTGAAAGTCAAACAAAAAATACCTTTAAAAATCAAGCGGATGGGTATCAATGGTGAGGGAATCGGTTTCTACCAGAAAACCCTCGTTTTTGTGCCAGGCGCCCTCAAAGGAGAAGATATCTATTGTCAGATTACTTCTGTTAAACGTAACTTTGTTGAAGCCAAATTACTAAAGGTTAATAAGAAGTCTAAATTTCGAGTCGTACCAGCTTGTACGATTTATAATGAATGTGGTGGTTGCCAAATCATGCACCTCCACTACGATAAACAGTTAGAGTTCAAAACGGATTTGCTCCACCAAGCCCTGAAAAAATTTGCTCCTGCAGGATATGAAAACTATGAAATCCGTCCAACTATCGGAATGCAGGAACCAAAGTACTACCGTGCTAAGCTTCAATTTCAGACTCGAAAATTTAAAAATCAGGTCAAAGCAGGTTTGTATGCGCAAAACTCTCATTATCTCGTAGAGTTAAAAGACTGCTTGGTGCAAGATAAAGAAACCCAAGTGATTGCTAACCGCCTAGCTGAACTTCTTACTTACCACCAAATTCCAATTACAGATGAGAGAAAAACGCTCGGCGTTCGCACCATCATGGTACGTCGAGCAAGAAAAACAGGACAAGTCCAGATAATCATCGTCACAAATCGTCAGCTTAATTTAACCCAGCTAGTAAAAGACTTAGTTAAAGATTTTCCAGAAGTCGTCACGGTTGCTGTCAATACAAATACAGCAAAAACAAGTGAAATCTATGGTGAAAAGACGGAAATTATTTGGGGTCAAGAGAGTATTCAAGAAGGAGTACTGGACTATGAGTTTTCTCTCTCCCCTCGAGCGTTCTATCAGCTTAATCCTGAGCAGACAGAAATTCTCTATAGTGAAGCAGTTAAGGCACTGGAGGTTGGCGAAGAAGATCATCTGATTGATGCCTATTGCGGTGTTGGGACAATCGGATTTGCCTTCGCAAATAAGGTCAAGAGTCTCAGAGGAATGGACATTATTCCGGAAGCCATAGAAGATGCCAAGAGAAATGCTCAGAGAATGGGGTTTGACAATACCCATTACGAAGCGGGAACAGCAGAAGAGATTATTCCACGCTGGTATCAAGAAGGCTACCGAGCGGATGCCTTGATAGTCGATCCTCCTCGTACAGGTTTAGATGATAAGCTATTGGATACCATTCTGACCTATGTTCCAGACAAAATGGTCTATGTATCCTGCAATGTTTCGACCTTGGCACGAGATTTGGTTAAATTAGTAAAAGTCTATGACCTCCAGTATATCCAGTCGGTCGATATGTTTCCCCACACTGCACGGACAGAAGC